>JANMHA010000047.1:0-3119 GCA_031374925.1 Pirellula sp.
TACCTACCATGGGGATGACCTTCCACTTCCTGGTGCCTTCGGGAAAAACACCAGTTTCGAGGCATCCCCTTTTTTTACGACCCCAACTTTATGGACTATAGCCAACTTGCCTCCGACGGACGCCGTTTTGGCGTACTAAAAAGTGCAGCTCAGACCGTAAAGTACCGCCCTCCGCTCGCGGCTCGACCGCCTACGGCGGTCGAGGCGTGAGCGGAGGGGAGCGGTTCGCGGGGGGTTTCGTTGGACGCCAAAAAAGGGGCGAGGGGAGGCAAGCTCCCGCTCAACCTAAGCGAATTGTTGGTGAAAATGCTTCATCGCGTTGCCCGTTGGGGGTTTGGAAATCGCACCCTGCTAAGAATTACCCAACCAGCAACTCCACATCAGCACTATCTTCACCGATGAGGCTAAAGAACTCATCGAGCGTCCATTCATCGCTGCTGTTTTCGTCCGTTGCTTTGTTTGGGCGATTGCCGAGATTCCACTGCATTTCGGTTTTTTCTTGATTTTCAAAGAAGCGATCGCGCGCTTCCGCTGTGTCAAGTCGACGACCGGTCTCTTTGCCGCCTAGCGTGGAATTCTCGACGCCTACCGTGAAAGTATTCGGTCTCGAATCTCCCAGCGAGTTGGAATTGACAACAATCGGAGCACCGACCATCCAATTCACTCTCGGACTGCTAGCCGACAGCGCAGAAACGGCGGATTCAACCGGCATTGCCATGAGCGCCTCTGAACCGTCGTGGTGTGCTTCGATAAGAGTCAAATCGTTGGCGGTAAGCGTACGGTGCGCGTTCGCTGTTCCCAAATAGGGGTACATCGTGGAGACTGTGTCGGTACTGTGCCCTAATCGAATGCCATGCCCCAACTCGTGCGTGACCACCGTTTGGAAATCGTACTGACCGGCACCAATCTGACTCGGATCATTTCCGAAATAGTAGTTCCAGCCGCTCACGATCGTAATCACACCTCCCGCTTCCGATAAGCCCAAGACTCCTTCTTGAACACCTCCAAGATCCGTTGTGCTCTGCACGGATAAGTGGATATCTACCGGAAGACTTGTTTCTCCGTAGATAACGATGAGCGACGCACCAAAAGCGTTGAGGGATGTATTCAATGAAGCGATTGCACGGTTAATTCCTGCCTTCATTTCGGCCGATTGGCTGTCTGGAAGGGCGCCAACCGAGATCACGAATTCACCTGCGGCGAGCGGGTTGAGCGTCGCTACCAGTGGTCGGCTGGCTTCTTCGGAGTTGAACAAACTGCCGACGGCGGTAAGTTTGATATCTCCGCCCTGGTTGATACCATCGAAGATAGTATTGAACGCATTGGCATTAAAAGTTCCAGCTTGTTTCCTCAAGTTTGCCTGCTGGAGCAGAGCGAAAACGGTATACGACGTATTGTTGGTCAACCCCATCGCGGTGCCGTTGGCGCCTACATTAAACGTCTTGGCGCCGGTGCCTGTAGACGTAACATTAAAGCCGTAACTTGCCGCATTTGAGCCTGCTAAGTCCGAATCGGTGACATATACCGCCAGAGCACCAGCCATGACCTGTGCATCGGTCTTCTGCCCTGTCACGTTGAATAGCCTTAGAAACAAGGCCGCGACGTCCGCATTGGTCTTGCCCGTCATGTTGTTCGTGCCCGCATAGGTTCCGTACAGATACGGGAAGTTAGTTGCCAACCAAGTCGCCAAGGCTGTCGAACTCGAACCACCGTTCAGCGATTTGATCAATGCCTGACCATTTTTATTGTGCCAAAAGCCGATTGTGGCCGTGTCGCCTGTGCCCAAGGTACCACCACTAGTAGTCGGTGGCGTCACCGTAACGGAAGCATCGTCGTCTTCGTGAACTCCTGGCGCATTCCCCGGGATCGAATCAACATCTTGCTGATCGGCAACTTGCACCTGGGCATAATTGGTTTTTGCACCAGTCGTGCTCACTGTAGCCACAATGGTCAATGTCGCACTGGCCGGCGAAACCAGGGTTCCGACCAACCAATCGCCACTTGCGAAACTTCCCTGACTAGCTGAGGAAGAAACGTAGGTCAGTCCGGTAGGCAGCAGATCCTGGACATGCACACCGGTAGCAGTGGCCATACCGGAGGCGTTGCTGACCAAAATCGTGAACGTAACATTGGTCCCGACCGTGGGTGTCGCATTGTTCACCGTTTTGGTGAGAGACAAGTCAATATTGTCCGGGGCCAAGCCAAACCAGTTGGCAGGATTCGAATCGACGACCTGTGTACCGCCTCCGACAGGGGTACTCGAGACCCTCCCAATATTGGTGTGCTGACCAGCAGTGACCACAATTGGTCCGAAAACATATTTCCACTGCTCGCCTGGATTAAGCAGACTGTCCGTATTAGTGTCCCCAACATTAAAGCCGCCCACTTGCAGCACAGCAGTTGCGGGGAAGTCGTCGGCGGTATTGCCGGGCGTCTGGTTATCGTCCATCACCAAAACGTTGGTCAGTGCTATCGGACCCGGGTTGGTTACAATGTAGGTAAAGGCTACCTGATTACCGGTTAGTACAATAAGTCCTGGAGCCGAGTCGGCGTCTGTGAGTGGTCCATTTGCGGAGGTCGATCCTCCTGAGCTAAGGTCTGCTCCCAGTTGATTCTGGACCTCCAGCAAATTCTTTGGGGTTTCGAAAGTGTTCGTCGCGTAGGCCTGCTGCACCATCGACTGAATCTGTGCAAACGAATACAGGTAACTGACATTGGAATTCGCGGCGTTCAGAATCGCGGCAACCGCGTGTCGTCCCAGCGCGTTGGCCCCACCGCCACCGCGTTGCAATGCTCCCAATAAAGTCAGAGTAGGGTTGTCAGATACTCCGAAAACGCTGTTATAAAGCTGCGACTGCGTGTACCCAACCCAGTCATCGAAATGCTGAGATTGCTTCCAATACCCAGGTGTGAGCCCTTCTCCTCCGGTCGTCGTCACCTCATTGACATATTTCTTGATGGCTATGGCCGCAAGAATCTCGCCGAAGTTGTTTTGATCATCTGTTTGGCCGGAAACCAGCGTGATGCCTGCAAGCACGTCGGTCGTGTTGCTGCCAGCGACTGCGGTAACGTTGTCAAAGGTGTCCTTACCGTCTAGGTACAGTGCTGGCTGAGTCTCG
>JANMHA010000127.1:0-28145 GCA_031374925.1 Pirellula sp.
GGGAGACGATCTGCTCTTTGGTCAACAGGCAGCGGACAAGTTCTTCCGATTCTTTGGTGACTCGGATGGTGACCGGGACGTCGACGCGCAGGACTATGGTCGATTTGGATTAACCTATCGCAAGACGTCGGCCTCGACCGCTTACAATTCAGCCTTCGACTTCGATCAAGACGGTGACGTCGACGCTCAGGACTATGGCCAATTTGGCTTGCGATATCGCAAGACCTTGCCTTTTGAGTGATGCCATCACAGGCTCGACAAATCGAACTCAATGAGTTGTTGACTCAACACATCTTTCCGATCGGTGAAAGTTGTGTTTCCTAAAAGAGCGTCCGCAAGTGTATGGCCATACCATTTGCGATACCCGAGATAACTCGTTGTCAATCGAGGGTTGACTTCAATCACGACTAGGTCCTTCGAACTTGCCGCTTCATTCGGAACAAGAAAATCGATCCCAATCCAGCCCGCCGCTCCAGATGGAAGAGCATCGCGAACTTGGTTTGCCAAGCTCATCAGTTGCTCAATGCAGACCCCAGCAAGGGGTCCCGTTCCGCCCAAATAGGAAACCTCGGAATACTCAGTTTGGGTTGGGTGATTTTCCAACGCAATGCGTTGGTCGACAGCCCCAAGGAGTTGCCAGCTGTCACTCACAAGGAGAGCCATGCTCGCTGGTCGGCCTGCGAGCCACTGCTGCACGATCCAATCATCGCCGATGAGACTCCGCGATGTTCGATTCGTTAGCCATTCGGTTAGTATTCGTGGGCTGTCGAAGACCTTCATGTCGACACAACCTGCTCCGTCGCGGCGTTTCAGCGTAACGACCGATTCATCGTCATTATCTTGGAGTTGATCTGGATCTATTGACGTTAGGAATTGAGATAGCGTTTGGGTCGATGGATGCGGAACTCGCGACTGTTTAAATAAATTCGCGGTCGCCAGCTTGTCGCTCGTGGCTTGAAGAAACGCCCCGGAGGAAGCGAGCACGCGGGCACCAGCCCCTCGGATCCTATCGACGATATATTCCAGTTTTTGATGAATCTCTGGGGCGATTACAATGGTCTGGTCGCAAAGCAACGCAACCTCGATCCACCGATCCATCCAAGATTCATCGTCGTTTTTGCGATCGACTTCGTGGACGTGCGAACCGCCAAGGATCGACGAGGTACGTGTCGCCTTGTCGCCATCCAAGCAGGTATGCACATCGTGTCCGCAAAGTGCGAGGTCGATGGCCAAGGCAGAAAGCATCGCCATCCCTTCGCGATACAAGGCAAGTGAATTCGCATCTGTTGGCATTCCGCCGCCGGTCAGATACTCAAGAACTGCGACCTTCACTCGTCCCGTCGCAGATCCAGGTTAGACTTCGCAAAAGTGTTTGCGTACCATAGTCGCCACTGAGGCTGGTCATACTGGAAGTTCGCGCCCTCGGCCAGACCAACGAGTGCACTCAAGACAGTCTGGTGTTTGTAGAGGCCCTCTTCTTTGTTGACTTTTGGACTGCCCATGGAGATTCCACCATCGGAACTGAGAGTTGGGGAACTAGGAATTACCGTTGTTCGAGTTACCTTCGTAAGTAGTCTGTCGATTAACGTTGGGATTGCTCGCTGGTCGGCAAAAGATTGCAAGTTACTGCCTGCTCGATCGACTGCCGGCGGTTTCGACTTCTCGTTTCGGATCACTCTCAAAAACTGATGGAATGCGTACTCTCGGCTCGACTCGGTTCTAGCCAACAACTCCAACGATTGACTGACCAGTTCGGATTTCTGTGAATTCATCGCGATGTCAACGAAGACTGGGCTAGCTGAATTGCCTGGCATTGCGGCCAGGATCGCCACGAACATGTCCGTGAGTCCAGGAGCTGTGTCCTTCTTTAGCTTTTCAGAAATAGGCTTGATCGCCAATTTATGGTCTAGTTTGTAGGCTTCGTAGAATGCAGACCCATTGCTTAGGATGTTAAAAAAATCGGCAGCTTTTTGCCCTTTCGGACTTCGATCGTTGAGGGTTTTTAGATTTAGATCAATGAGACTTGCGACTTTAGCTTCGTCCTTGTCCTGTTTGGAAGCCGTGTCCGAGATGGCTTTGGATTGTGGCGTGTCCCATTTGTTAGAGCCAAGGGACACCATCCCCTTTCTCTTGAATAAAACGTCACGCCGTTCCCATTCGCCGGTCAATTTATTTTGGGCATGTTCGGTGAGCGCCTTCCAGTTTTCATCGCTCGGGTCGAGTTCCACCACCCTCTCTCGATGCGCAAACGAAAGGGCTTTCTGATCTCGATTGAATTCCATACCGATGGCCCGATGGAGTTCAGCGGAATCTTCTTTCCCGGCCATCGATTTATAGACTTGTTGAACTTCGGCAGGAATAAAGGCCGTGGACTTGATTTTGCCGCTTGAAATCTCGATTTCCACTCCGTCGTTGGTAAGGATTTTGAGAATGGGGCTGGACTGCTCGTTAAGAAGCTTGCCAGTGATGAAACCGCCTCCTCGAATCTCAAATACATCTGCCTGCAAGTAGCCTGTGTTTGCCAAGTTGCAAACCGAAACGAGAAAAAAGAGGAAGTATCCCTGGCATTTCATGACTTGCATTCCTGATGGATTGTTAGGGTTGCCTAGTGGGAAAGTATGACAAATGTTTCTAACGGCCAAATGTCGCCATTCGCTTGGCGAAAGTGCGCCTCGGTAGCGCACTTTTGCGGAGCAAAAGGCGACAAAGGAGCAAAAGGCGACAAAGGACCAAAGGCGATAATCACGGCGGGGAACACTGCGTCCCATTAATTTTATCGCTTGATCGGTGTAAGTGCGAACCTATTTCTTGATTTTCATGGCGGCCTGAACGATTGGTAGGAAGGATTCCGCCTTTAGTGACGCACCTCCGACCAGGGCACCGTCGATGTTTGGCTGGCTCAAGAGTTCGTTTGCGTTGTCGGCTTTGACACTCCCGCCGTATTGAATGACCACCGAATTCGCGACGTCCGCATCAAACATCGTTCGGAGCAACTGCCGAATATCGGCATGCACTTCTTCGGCTTGAGCCGGGGTGGCTGTTTTTCCCGTCCCAATGGCCCAAACAGGTTCATACGCCAGGACGGTCTTGGTCATTTGCTCGCCAGACAAGCTAGCCAGGGAATGAGTACATTGGCCACGAACAATAGACTGCGTTGATCCAGCCTCGCGTTGTGCAAGCGTTTCTCCAACACAAACAATCGGGGTAAGGCCTGATTTGAGAACCGCATGAAGCTTGGTGTTCACGTCCAAGTCCGACTCGCCAAAAATCGCCCGACGCTCACTGTGTCCTAGAATAACAAAGTTGCATCCCAAATCCTTGAGCATCGCGCAGCTGACTTCACCAGTAAATGCGCCTTCGACTGCATGGTAAGCATTCTGTGCACCTAGGTGGATTCGGCTGCCACGCAAGGCAGCGCCAACGTCATGTAAATAAACGTGTGGCGGGCAAACGGCTACATCCACATTCCCAGTGCTTTGCAATTGATCCATGAGTTGGTGGGCCAAAGCGACCGACGAGTCACGCAAGAGGTTCATTTTCCAATTGCCAGCAATAATAAACTTTCTCACGAGATACGACTTTCCAAGGGGAACGAGTTTTGGGAATGGATCAGAACAAAAGGATGTTCGAATTGCCGGAATTGTCAACCGGCAGGCCGCATTGCCCTGGATTTATGTCTAGGCCATTTGCTACTGTCCAGAAGAATCTGCCAAACAGACTGTTCCGCAGGGAATCCCGTTCCATTCGGACTTTTAGGCAGACGTCAGGACTCAATCCAATAAAGAGACAATTTGACGATGCGAAAAATTGCAGTACTCAATCAAAAAGGTGGTGTTGGCAAGACAACCACTGCGGTCAACCTAGCTGCTGGCCTTGCACAATGCGGTCAAAAGGTCTGTGTCCTGGACCTCGATCCGCAAGCGCACGCGTCTTTGCATTTCGGGTTAACGCTCGACGACAATGAAATCAGCATCTACGACCTTCTCTGTGGGGATGCGCAGTTAGAACACGTGCGACGATGGGTTTTGCCCAACTTAGCCATTGTACCGGCGAGTTTGGATCTGGCGGCTGCCGAAATGGAGTTAGCTGGCGAAGTTGGACGGGAGGTTATCTTGAAAGACAAAATCGAGATGGATCACTCGGATTTTGATTTCATGATTTTGGATTGCCCGCCTTCCCTGGGAGTTCTCACATTAAATGCATTGACAGCCGTCGACGAAGTCTTTTTGCCGCTGCAACCGCACTTCTTGGCATTGCATGGGTTAAGCAAGTTGCTCAAGACGATCGAACTCGTGGCCAAGCGGTTGAATCCAAGCCTTAGGCTCGAAGGGATCGTGCTTTGTATGTACGAATCAGGCACGCGACTGGCAGCCGAAGTCAGTCGTGATGTAGAAGAGTTCTTACAAGTGAGTGCAGCCCAAAGCCCAGTTTGGGCACAAGCCAAGTTCTTTCAAACCAAGATTCGACGCAATATTCGATTGGCCGAAGCACCGAGTTTTGGGCAGTCTATTTTTGCATACGCACCCAATAGCCATGGTTCTGAGGACTACATGTCTTTAGCCTATGAAGTTCTTGCGGTAAACGCAAAAGCACCCTCCAACGTCGAAGCTCATTCAGTTGCATCGTAACTCCGGGTAGACCATTCCATGACGTCGAACGAGCCAAGCCAAATCCGTACAAAGACCAGTTTCATTGGCCTGTCACCAGAGAAGCAAGGGCTGCAAAGCATGGCGATTGCATCTCTTCTTGCGTACACGGTTTGCCTTGCTGGATGCCAGCAGTTGGGGTTTCGAACTCGCGATGACGAGTTGACACGAATGATGGCCGAGCAGGATGACTGGGCATTGCCGCTATCGTCCACAAGCCGCGTTCCTCGACCCAACGTTAGCGATTTCAAAACACCAAGCCGTCGGGAAAAAACGATCAGTGCGCTCGGTGATCTAGGTCCAAGCTCTAGAGATCGCAATTCCGCAAAGCAGCAAAGTTCGGTAGTGGATTATGGTCCGGCCAACAACGGTCCAGATTCCAACGATCGATATCCGTTGTCAGTTCTTAGCTCACCGGATCAAGAAATCGATATCGAGGGCGCACTGGCGACTTTACCAGCAGCCTATCGCGACATTTTGAAGAAGCAATTGGATGCGGTCCAGCGACAAGCAGGGGCGTCCGCCAGGGAGACTCGCAAGCTTTCGGATGACCGTAGCCTGAGCAAAGGCGACAACAGTGTTGACAAGTCAGACATGCAACAAACAGTTGCAAAAGAGGGTGGCAAGAGTAAGGTTTCTATTCGAATGACCGATTCCGTAGGCGCGGACTCAGGTAGCGTGACGACGGCAAGTTCCACACAACCCCATGTCAATGGAGCAACTGCGACAACTGCAGTCGCCATTTCACCGCTTGCGGTCGATCCTTTGGATTTAGCCGGCAGGAATACTAACGCTCCGGTTTCGGCCGTGCTTCCGGTCCCTGCTAGTCCGCTAATTGCGGCGGCTTCCATTCCGTCCGTGCCAAATCCGTCGGGAAACGCGGTTCCAACAACAAGCCCTACTTCCTGGCGCCAGTCACTGAATCAAGCTATTGAGCAACTGGAGAAGCAAGTCAAAGAGGCTCCAGGGGGCGATGACAATCTTCGACTCAGCCAGGAGGTCACTTTGAGAATGCTCTACGTCAGCCAACGAAGACTTGAGGACGCGTTGCGACCGATTGACAAGTTGTCTAACAGCGAAAAGGACTACTTTCATCACCAAATGCTTGCGCTGTACGAAGCCAGCAATCCGGATGCCATGCCCGTACGATCTCGGCATTGGTCGCTAGTAATGAACAATCAGCGCGAAGCTACGAGCCATTTGGCAGCGGCCAGCAACCTTGAAGTCAAGTCGGTGGCTTTTTGCACGGAAGTGGAACACTATGGCGTAATCACGAAGTTTCCCAAATATCAGTTTCAAGCCGACCAGGAATTGCTCCTATATTGCGAAATTGAAAACGTAGCTGCAAACAAAGTCAAGGAAGGCTACGAATCGCAACTTCAGGGAAGCTATGAAATCATCGACTCGCAGGGGCGAAAAGTGGCAGACCAGTTGCTGCCAATGGAACCTGAGATTTGCCAAAACCATCGACGGGACTACTTCATCGTCTACAAAATCTACATGCCGCAGCAGATTGCGGCAGGGAACTATCAACTGCGTCTCACTGTCGAAGACATGAAAGCTCGCAAATTCGGGCAAAACCAACTCGACTTCCAAGTCAAGAAGTAGAGTTCGGGGGTGAATATATGTGCACCACAAAAACAAGAACGCCACTTTTTATGGCTGAGCCAGGCCCTCGCTTGCCCTCAAAACGTGATAGAGACTGAACGGCTGCTTTTTTAGAAAAACTTTTAAGTTTTTGAAAATTTCTAAGCATGGGCGAAACGTCGGCGATTGAAACGTGTTACAAGAGGGATTGGCCAAGGCTTTGGGTGCCCGGCCCGTCTCTCTTCACGTTTATCTCTCCTGAGGTTAACCAAAATGCGAATCAGTCGTGCGTTGTCAAAATTCTTACTCGTCGGCTGCATTGTAGCGGTTGCAGTTCCCTGCACATTTGGTCAAGGAGGGGGAGATCGTCCAACTCGCGGTCAAGGTGGTGGCGGTCCTGGTGGTGGTGGAGGTGGCCCCGGGGGTGGAGGTAGAGGCTTCGGTGGAGGCGGCATGGGGGGCTTCGGCGGAGGCGGAGGCATGGCTGCACTTGTTGCACTCAAAGAAGTCCGTGATGAGCTCAAAGTAGACGAATCGCAAGCCAAAGACTTGGACGCCGCCGCTAAGGAAATGGGCGAAGAAATGCGAACTCAGATGTCTTCATTGTTTGGTGGTGGTGCGGGCGGTCGAGGTGCCGGTGGGCCTGGTGGTGCCGGCGGGCCTGGTGGTGCAGGAGGACCTGGAGGTGGTGCGGGTGGACGTGGTGCAGGCGGACGTGGTGCGGGCGGACCTGGTGGTGCGGGCGGACCTGGCGGATTTGACATGGAAAAGATGCGAGAAGCCATGACTGAGATGCGCAATAAATCCGAGGATAAGCTGAGTGATATTTTGGATCCAATCCAAATGGATCGGCTTGTAGGATTGCATATTCAAAAAGACGGTGTTCGATCGTTTAGCAGCAAGACGGTTGCGACACGACTAAAAATCACAGCAGAACAGAAAGCCAAAGTTACTGCATTGGAGACAAGCGCTGGTGAAGAAATGCGTGCCGCTATGACTCCTGGAGCTGATTTCCGGGAAGTAATGGAAAAAGTACGCAAGGAAAGTGAAGAAAAGGCCATGGCGGTATTGACTGCCGATCAAAAGGCAGAAATGGAGAAAATGAAGGGAGAGAAGTTCGAATTCCCTGCACAACCAGCTCGAGGCGGTGGGCGTGGAAATCCAGCTCCGTAAGGCAACTGAGCCAGAATCCGTTTGATTATTTTGTAAGAGGCTGGGAGAATCTCCCGGCCTCTTTGCATTTCCCCGAGCTTCGCATTGACGATCGGCCAACATGAACCAATTCTTTGTGCTTGTAGCTTGTTTAGCCACTCAGTCGTTTGCTTTTTGCCTATGCGTTCTTGGAGACGAGCCCCCGGTTGAAATCTCAGAAAGAGCCCTACAGATTCACGCCAGTGGATACGTTTGGGATGGGCACAACGATTTGCCATGGGCTGCTCGCGAACGCAACGACGTGCGATTCGAAAAACTAGATCTTTGGAACGAGCCCAAACTACATACAGACATCCCTAGACTTCGAGTTGGAAACGTTGGGGCTCAGTTTTGGTCCGTGTTCGTCCCGTCGAAGACACGCCAAGCCGGAACCGCTTTCCAAACCACCATGGAACAGATCGATTGCGTTTACGCAATGGTCAAGAAGTACCCAGATGTGTTTGAAATCGCCTTGACCTCAGGCGATGTCGAGCGTATCCAAAAGTCTGGGAAAATCGCCTCGCTGATGGGGGTTGAAGGGGGCCACTCGATCGAAAACTCACTCAGCAAGCTGAAGGAGTTGTTTGCGCGAGGAGCACGATACATGACTCTAACGCACGGAGACACGCTCGATTGGGCCGATGCGGCCACAGATCAATCCAAAAGTGATGGGCTCTCGCCGTTTGGCGAGGAGGTCGTGCGAGAGATGAATCGGATGGGAATGCTTGTAGACCTTTCCCACGTATCGCCAGCAACCATGTCGGATGCATTGAATATCACAAAGGCGCCGGTTATTTTTTCTCATTCCTCAGCCATGGCGATTGCCGACCATCCAAGAAATGTTCCCGACGATATCTTGGTCCGGGTACGAGAGAACGGCGGGCTAGTCATGATCAACTTCTTTTCCGGCTTCGTCGTGCCTGAATCGGCCAAGAATCTAAAAGACATGTTTGGCGCACGACGATCCATTGAGAAAGAGTTCGGTAGCGATACCGATGCCAGCAAGAATGCCATGCTGAAATGGAAAGCCGCTCACCCAAGCACGGCGGGCGATATTGCAATCGTGATCCAGCACATTGATCACATCGCAAAAACGGCGGGTATTGATCATGTCGGCTTGGGTGGTGACTTCGACGGCGTTGACATGCTTCCCAAAGGACTCGAAGACGTTTCTAAGTACCCAGCGATTACAGAGTTGTTGTTGAGAAAGGGTTATTCGGAAACCGACATCCACAAAATCATGTCGGGCAACATGATGCGAGTGCTCAAAGCATGCGAAGCGGTAAGCGGTAAGCGGTAAGCGGTAAGCAATCGATAAGGGCCAATGTCGCCTTTTGCTCCGCAAAAGTGCGTTGTCTTTGAGCACTTTCGCGGAGCGAAAGGCGACAATGTGGCACGGCGGTTCCCGCCGCGATTCAAAGCCAAGAGGCGAACTTACTCCTTACTCCCTACTCCTTACTCTTCCGGCATCAGCTTACGACGTGCGTCGTACGCGTACCAATCCTCGACGCGCTTGCGAGCCCAAGGTGTCTTTCTCAGAAACGCCAGACTTGACTTCACGCTTGGATCGATTTGAAAACAACGAATGGGTATTTGTCTACCTAATTCTTCCCAGCCATGCCGATCCACCAACCTTGTGACCATCATTTCAAGCGTGACGCCATGCAATGGATCGCGGGATGGTTTTCGCACGGGGTGATCATCTGCGGGTGGTTTGGATCCTTCGCTCATTCCTAGTGAACTCGCTGACCCGGGACTGCGCCCGAGTCGATGCCGAGCAAGAAGACTTCCGAACCACCTGGGCCGGCCGCGGTTACCATGCCTTCGCTCAATCCAAACTTCATCTGCCGCGGTTGCAAATTAGCGACAATGACAACCAGTCTTCCTTGGAGTTGCTCTAAGGTATAGGCTGCTTTGATTCCTGCAAACAGGGTACGGTGGTTGTCACCTCCCAGGCTCACCGTCAGCTTGACCAGTTTCTTTGCTTCTGGAACTTCTTCGGCTTTGAGAATTCGGGCCACTCTCAAATCGACTTTGGTGAAATCGTCGATCGTGCAGGTGGGAGCGAGGGGTTCTTGCAACAAGGCGTCGCCCGAGTCCGCAGGTGGAACTGCTTGCGAGGCCACAGTTTCTGTTGTAGCTAGCACGGCTTCTTTGCTGTCTTCAATCATTGCTTGGACTTTCTCTGGCGCGATACGTTGTAAAAGGTGTTCGAATTTAGAAATACCAGTCCCGACGAGATGTTCTTGACTATCGTCCCATCGACGAATCTCGGCTTGCAAGAGCTGACCGCATTGCTGGGCAAGTCGCGGTAAAACTGGGGAAAGATAGACGCAAAGCTGTCGAAAAAGATTCAAGACAATTGTGCAGACCTCTTGCAGTCGTACTTGTTGAGTTGGATCTTTCTTGAGCGCCCACGGAGCCGAATTTTCGACGAATGCGTTGGCTTGGTCTGCCAACTCCATGATCAGTCTCATGGCCCGTGAGTAGTCGAGTTGGTCGTATGCTTGCGCGATTCGTTCTCCAGCCGCGGCACCCGCCGCGAACAGTCCGCCGTCATGGGGGTACTCAATGGATAGCCCTAAAGGTTCCGCAAATCGCGCGGTTCGACTGGCCAAGTTGATGACCTTACCCACTAGGTCCGAATCGATCTTGTTGATGAACTCGGCCAAATTCATGTCGATATCGTCCAGCCTCGGTCCAAGTTTCGACGCGTAGTAGTATCGAAGGTAAGCTGGATCCAGGTGCTTGAGATACGTGCTGGCTTGAATTTGCGTCCCTTTGCTTTTCGCCATTTTCTCACCATTGACAGTGAGGAATCCATGGATGTGGACGAATTTGGGGAGTGAAAAGCCCGCTGCCTTGAGCACTCCTGGCCAAAACAAGGTGTGGAAATACGTGATGTCCTTACCGATAAAGTGATGTATCTCGGCATTGTCATTGCGCCACCAGTCTGCCAGCGACTCGTTGTTCTTTTTGCACCATTGCCAAGTCGAGGCGAGGTATCCGATTGGAGCGTCGAACCAGACGTACCAGAAGTTGTCTGGGCTGTCCGGAATTGCGAATCCAAAGTACGGAGCTGGACGTGAGACATCCCAATCGCGAAGAGGATTGCCGAGGAAATGACCCTTGAGGTAGTTAGCGACCTCGGATTGCAGATGTTCGCCGGATTGGGTCCATTGCTCTAGGAATTCGTGTTGCTTTTCGAGTTGAACAAACAAATGGCTGGCCGATTTCGTAATCGGCGTGGCTCCGCTGAGCGTACTGACTGGGTTGATCAAATCGGTCGGCGAATAGGTTGCGCCGCATTTGCTACAATTGTCGCCGTATTGATCATCGGCTTTGCAATTTGGGTTTGGGCAAGTCCCTTTGACGAATCGATCGGCCAGAAAAGTACCTGCGACGGGGTCAAACAGCTGTTCGACTTCCCGTTCCGCGATGAGTTCCGCTTTGCAAAGCGAATTCCAAATCTCTTTGCAAAGTTCGTAATTTTCGGGGGAGTTGGTACTGCTATAGTGATCAAAAGAGACTCCGAATCCGGCGAAGTCCCGCTCGTGTGCCGCCTGCATATCCGCTATCAACTCCGCTTCGGGCCTCGCCTCTTGCCGAGCGCGAATCATGATGGCGGTTCCGTGCGTATCATCGGCGCAGACAAATAGGCATCGGTTGCCTCGCAGTCTTTGGAAGCGCACCCAAATATCGGTTTGAATGTACTCGACCAAGTGCCCCAAATGAATGTGTCCGTTCGCGTAAGGGAGCGCAGCGGTCACTAAGAGTTTTCTATCGGTCATTTATATACGCAAGCGATTCAAGGTATTGGGCAAGTGGCTTTGAGAGCATCGTGCGATCCGCTCTCGAAAAACCGTCCGGGGATTGTACACAAAATAGGCGACTTTCGACGCTATTTCGACCAATCCAGAATGACTTTTCCAGACAGGCCCTGTTGCATGGCCTCGAAACCTTTTTCGAATTCAGAATAGTGAAACCGATGGGTAATCACGGGCGAGATATCCAGGCCACTCTCTAACAATACCGACATTTTGTACCAAGTTTCGTACATCTCGCGACCGTAGATTCCGCGGATGGTGAGCATGTTAAACACAACCAAATTCCAGTCGATCGCGATCTGCTCGGACGGAATTCCAAGCATTGCGATCTTCCCTCCATGACACATGTTGGCGAGCATGGTTCGCAAGGCTGAGGGTGCTCCGGACATTTCCAGCCCAACGTCAAATCCCTCTCGCATGCCAAGCTCTTGCTGCACTTCGGTCATAGTTCGATTCCTAGCGTCGACTGCCAGCGTTGCTCCCATCCGCTTGGCAAGCTCCAACCGGAATGGGTTGACATCCGAAACCACTATGTGCCGAGCTCCAGCGTGCCTTACGACCGCCGTCGCCATCAATCCGATTGGGCCAGCACCGGTTATCAGCACATCTTCGCCCAAACAATCGAAGCTCAGTGCGGTATGGACTGCGTTGCCGAGCGGATCGAAAATGGACGCGATCTCGCGATCGATGGCAGGATTGTGATGCCAGACGTTGGTCATCGGCAACGCGATATACTCGGCGAACGCGCCGGTACGATTGACACCGACTCCTTGAGTGTCTTTGCAAAGGTGCCTTCGACCGGCCAGGCAATTTCGGCAACGCCCGCAAACCACGTGACCTTCGCCTGAAACGATTTCGCCCGGAAAGAAATCCGTAACATTTGACCCAACTTCCTCGATCTCGCCGACGAATTCGTGGCCAACAACCATCGGGACTGGGATCGTTTTCTGGGCCCAAGCGTCCCAATTATAAATATGCAAATCGGTTCCGCAGATTCCCGTTTTATCAACGCGTATTAGGCAATCGTTAATTCCAATTTTCGGGAAAGGAACGTCTTGAAGTTCAAGTCCGATGTCTCTTTTTGACTTTACTAAGGCTTTCATTCTTGCTCATCTGTTAGGTCGGGTCGGGGTGTGAGCATTAGCCTACCGTTTCAAAACAGTCAAAGACAGCCCCTATCCAGTTCGCTAGCAAGGGGCATACAGAGCTACCTGATTCATTTCGGTTGAATGAGTCGAAGCAGATTCCGATTGCAAACCACGTCTTCCAGCAGCTTTTATTCTCCGAACTTGAACCCAAACCTGCACTAGCTCAGAGATGGTTTTGGTTTTGAGTTTGGCCATCGCTCTTGAACGGCGAGATTCGATGGTTCGAATCGCCACGTTTAAGATGGCGGCCATTTCCTTGTTCATTCGACCGTCAACCACCATGTCGACCACGTTCAGTTCCACTTCGGTCAATTGACCGACTCTGGCCATAAGCTCTTCTTGTTCCTCTCTTCCGAAGTTTTCCCCAACATTTGAATCGATGGTCAATCGTTGAAAAATGCCTGAATGCCCGATGACAAATCCGTCCTGGACGATTGGCACCTGCCAGTACTTAAGCTTCAAGAGATTGCCCTCGGAATCAAATATTTCGCATACGCGTCCGATGGTGATCTTCGATTCCTTGCAAGATCGAATGGGATCGTTGCAAGGATTGTCTGTGAGAAAATCCCAAAATGGACGATCCAGCCGCTGTTCCGGGCTGTGATTGAGGACATACTTTGCGGATTTGCTCAGGTAAGTCGTCTTTCCGTGAATATCGTGACTGTAGAATGCCAATTCATCTTGAATCGCGTCCGCGAGAACGGGCATGAACTGACTCGGCTGTGTCAGAGAGGGAAAAGATCTCCTCCTCCCGAGATCATTTAGAAAAAGGTCGGAACTGGACACTTTGGAACTCCAAATTGAAATAAGAATAAGTAAAAAGCTCGGTGCGATGAACTCGGACCGTTGGAATACGAAAGAACGCGTTGATTTGCAGTATTTACCGCAATCATTTGTCAAAAGAAATCTCGCGGTACCTGAGTCAATTTCAAAATCGACTCGCTTAAAGAACTTTGGGTAAAATGGGCTACCGGCCGAATCGCTGGCTAGTCTCGGCACCCTTGTACTTTTTCCAAAAAAACATTAGGTTCCACGTTTTCGACAGGATGTCTTGTTTACACAGCTGAGCCGTAGCGCCTAAGCACTCCATGAGCCAGTTTCTCTTTCACTATGTCAGGCTAGAACCCCCTACTTGGGTATTCCTGTCTACGCTATTAGTGATCGGCCTTTTCCTGATGTTTCACAGGTTTTGGTCACTCCGAAACCTCGACATTTTGCTTGTTCTGGCTTTTACACCAGGGATGATGCTGGTTTACGAAGGCCGGCAAAAGGCATTTCGTAATTCAACGCCTGTGGTCGCCTCTCTTCAAAACTCGCACGAATCTGGGGCACCCAACGATGATCAGGCATCCGAGGTCACGAAAGTCGATTTATCGTGGCCCCCGGAAAGGCTCCTCTATTGGGGTTTCGTGTGGCTGTTAATCTGCGCTGGCTTGACCGTAACCCGGATGCTGTTGGACACAACCATAGTTCGCAGACCATTGCTGGACCCGAACTTAAGCAGCGGCGGGATGCTGTTTTTGGGAACGTCCCTTCTGGTCTATTTAATGGTCAACGTTGCGACTAGCAGTCCGGTAGAGCAGCGGCGAAGCAGCCCGGAAATCGGGCCTGGATACGTTCTGCTGAGTGCATTGCCGCAAATCTCAACAACGCCACAAATTCCACCCACGGAAGGGGATTATCCCGAATCCGCTCGCGGCAATTTACCGCTCAGCTTGGCCAGGGTGTTAGCCATTGGCGCTAATTTGACGTTGGTTTTTTGCGTGTTGGCGATTGGTTATTGGCACTTCGGCAATTTTAAGACCGGTGTCGGAGCAGTCACATTTTACCTTCTGCTTCCATGCACCGCACACATGACGGGTCGCGTAGACCATGTGGTCCCCAGTGCTCTATTGCTTCTCGCTGTATTGATGTACCGACAACCGTTCGTGGCAGGACTTTTTCTGGGCTGTGCGGCGGGAGTGGTCTATTATCCCTTCTCGTTATTGCCACTTTGGTGCAGCTTTTACTGGCAACGAGGAATCAGGCGATTTGTAGGTGGTTTTGCCGTATCGATTTTCGCATTGGTGATTGCCATGATTTTCCTACACCCAAATAACTTGTTGCAGGACCTCAGTTATATGTTTGGTCTAAAGCAAGTTGCGATGAATGGAATGGACGGAATATGGGGTTTGGGCTGGTATCCGATCATGAGGATTCCCATCATCGTTCTTTTTGTATTGCTGAGCCTTTCTTTTGTGGTTTGGCCAGCACAAAAAAATCTTGCCACGTTATTAAGTTGTTCGTCTGCAATCATGGCCGCCACACAATTTTGGCATGGGTTTGGAGGCGGTCTCTACATGGCTTGGTTTATTCCACTGGCACTACTAACCATTTTCCGGCCCAATTTGGACTACTGCATTGCACTGGAAGTTGTGCGTCCAACGCGAAGGAAAAACGGCCGCAAATCCGTTACGCCACCCATTCCGGAAATCGAAAGTCCAACCTCGGCTGCTTAGTTCGATTGTCGCCTTTCGCTCTGCGAAAGTGCGTCTCGACCGCCTACGGCGGTCGAGACGCGAGCGGAGGGCGGTACTTAAGGTCTGAGCTGAACATTTAGTACGCCAAAACGGCGTCCGTCGGAGCCAAGCTCCGATCGGACGACTCCCACGCCCTTCGTAAACTCAGGGACGTGCCACACGATGGTGGGCTCGTTGCGAATAAACTCACAGCCCAAGCGTCTATTTTTTGATTGCGAATCGTGAGTTCTTTGCGACGTAGAATTTTGGGTCGTCGATGATCCAGTCCGTTGTCCAATCGCGTCCGTTGTCGCCGTTGACCACGTTATAAAAGAAGGAACGTACTTCCTCGCATCGATAGCCGTAGGGCATGGCCGAGGCCAAATAATCGTCGCGAGTTAGATCATCCACACCTGGCTTTGCAAAGTAGTGAGTAAGTCCATCGGGAGTAAAGGAGATACCGAGAGTCCACCACCCCATCGTTTTGATTTCGGGGCCCATGAAATCACCACCGCGTTTATCAGCTCGAATTCTAAAGTGCGCATACGATATTGCTTTGCCATTCTCGTTGCGTGTGGCCCTGAGGATGAACAAGCCGGGCCAATAGATTTCCTCTTTATCCTGCTTTGAAGCAAACAGAAACTTCGATTTCGTTTCTTGAATAGTCGTTTCCACCGCCGCGCGGAATGCAAAATGGGGACCGATTCTGTTTTCCCATTGGTTCATGGGGGGCAAATAGACCCGCGTTGTCATGCTGGGGGACTGGTCAACTCGAACTGTCCCACCCAATCGATATTGAACATTGCAGATGAAGTCATCTTGGTGCATCGTAAAGCTAGGTGCTTTTGGAACCCCAGTTTGTAGCGACTTGAGAAGCAAAGAGCCTTCGCTTCCTTCGAGGCCCCCTGGCGGAGTTGGAACGCGTTTCACCATGTCGGGATGGCCTCTTTTGGCCCCCTCATACCAACGTCCATTAGCGGACTTACCCATTGGCATTCGTTGCTTTTCGTCGATATCTTCCGAGCTCTTGGGGTTGTTGGGGATGAATTCCCAACCTTCGTCTTCGAAATCGTCCCCTACTTGCGTTAGTTGAACTCCGGTTCCTGGAACGACAATTTCGGTTGCGTTTTGACAAAAAGCCATGCTTGCTAAAAGACCAAAGCCAAAACCGACCGATAGAGTATGGTGAAGAAGTTTCATCGAAGAGCGGTTCCCGTTGAGGCGATAGTTTCACCGAATTGACGGCGTCTACTCGGTATCGACAGGAAAAACCGTTAGAATCGTAGTTTTCGCATAGGGCTACCAAACTGAACGCAAATTGCGTAGCTTACCGTTGAAATTAATCATTCAAAACAACATTCAATAGGCAAAGTACTTGAACCCGATTCAGCCCCAGTCCTCGCCGGACGAAAAAGAAAATAAGCCTTCCGCGGTCGAGAGACCTCCAGCTAACCCGGGTTCGCAAATTGTTAGCCGGCTCGGTGAATCGGCAAAGATCACAGCGATCCTTGCGATTATGTTTGTGGCTTTCTGGTTTTTACGATGGAAGCTCAAAAAGGCGGGCGTCACATTTGCAAGCGTGCAAGAAGGGATTTCCAACGTATCTTATTGGCAGATCGGATTTGCGTTATTCTTGACCGCGCTCAACTACCTGATCCTGACCGGCTACGACTGGATCGCTGTCCGCCACCTGAGGAAAACTTTGCCGATGTCGAAAGTAATGACAGGAGCCATTGTGGGTTACTCCTACGGCAATGTTCTTGGTTGGCTGCTAGGAGGGAACGCAGTCCGCTATCGACTCTATTCGACATGGGGGTTTTCGATTCTGGAAATCGTTGCGTTTGTGACGATCCTCGCAACGACATTTTGGCTGGGATTGTTTCTTTTGGCTGGTGTCGCATTCGTATGGTTACCGGTCAAACTGACTGAGGATGTAAGTGAGAAACTGATCCTAGATCACCATGTGTGGGGATGGCTATTTTTGGTTTGCATTCTGGCCTACCTTCTCGCTTGTACATTTTTCCGAAAACCGATCCGTATCCGCGATTTTGAAGTGACCTTGCCGCCATTTCGACTTTCGGCAATGCAACTCATGGTTTCCGCAGGGGATTTTCTGTTAGCTTCGCTCGTGCTTTACTGGCTTCTTCCATCGGGAAACCCGAACATCAACTTTTCGACAGTCTTGGTTGCCTATTTGACTGGACAAATCATCACGGTACTTACGCATGTGCCTGGCGGGTACGGCATTTTAGAAAGTGTGCTTCTCTCTTTTTTCCCTGACGAGACGTCTGGGTCGGTCGTTGCTGCGATCGTATTGTTTCGGGTCATCTACTATTTCCTGCCGTTTATTCCTGCCACCGCGTTGGTTTTGTACAACGAGTATCGTGTGAAACATCGTCCTATCGAAATGAACCAACGAACTTAGTGGTACTGCAATTGACAAGCGTATTGACCCAAGCCCGCCAGATTCAGTCATGGCAAAACGCGATGAAGCACGCGATCCGAAATTCTAAGGAATTGTGCGAAGCGTTGAGTCTTAGTTTCGAAACGGTACAGACTTCCGTCGGCGGTGAGTCGCAGTTCCCGGTGTTTGTACCGTTGGAGTTTCTAAGTCGCATGCGACCTGGAGATGTAAATGACCCACTTTTGTTGCAGGTCTTACCAAGGGCTGAAGAATCTTTGGTGGACCCTGCCTTTGAGGATGATCCCGTTGGGGATAGGCAAGTTGAAAAAGCTCCGGGCCTCCTCCATAAATATCACGGCCGAGTCTTGCTGATCGTGTCAGGAGCCTGCGCAGTCCATTGTCGATACTGCTTTCGTCGCCACTACCCTTACGCCACCGCACCCAAAAGCACTGAGCGTTGGTTGCCAGCGCTCGAATATATCCTAAGCGATTCGAGCATCCATGAAGTAATCTTGTCTGGCGGAGATCCGTTGACCGTTGTCGACGAGCATCTCGCCGAGTTGGTAGAACGCTTGGATGCGATCCCACATCTTAGACGTCTGAGAATCCATACGCGATTGCCGGTCGTCATTCCCCAGAGAGTGGATCAGCATTTATGTCATTGGCTTACGAAAACAAGGCTGTCGAAGTGGATTGTGCTACACATCAACCATCCGCAAGAAATCGACGAACATCTCGTAAATTCGATATCGAGGCTCCAGGGGACGGGTGCGACGGTACTCAATCAAGCGGTATTGCTACGAGGGATCAACGACTCGGTACAACCTCTAGAATCCTTGTGCGAACGATTAGTTGATTGTGGCGTGCTGCCATATTATCTACATCAACTCGATCGAGTTTCTGGAGCGACGCACTTTGAAGCAGACAGAGCGAAAGGACTTGAAATCGTGAATGAGCTAGCACGACGCCTGCCCGGCTACGCGGTGCCAAAGTATGTTGTTGAGATTGCTGGCGAGCCAAATAAATCCTTGATCTCGACAACCGCGAACGATTCACCGAACGACACAACTTGTTCGATCTCAATGAGAATTCCAGCTTTATAAAGGAAGCAAAATGTTGGCAAACGAAACCGTCACAGGCAGGGACAGCGTTTCAGTCTTTTTCCTGTTCTATTTGGTTTGCGTCGGGATGGTCGGATGCAAAAAGAACTCGGAAATGCCCAATCTTGATAGGGGCGAAAAGGCAACCAGCAATGGAGCGGCGGTCGATTCTATTCTGGACCATGTCTTGGTATTGGAAAACACGAACAGTCCTACGTCGGTGCAAATCGCCAAATATTATAAGGAGAGGCGGGGGGTTCAAAAGGTTTTGCAAATTCAATGTCCAGATTCCTCGCTCGATGCAAATAGTGAGACTCTCGAGTTCGCGGTCTTTCAAGCGGCCATCGAAAAGCCACTTCGCGAGTACTTGGCAAAGGACCCAAAGATAGACTACATCGTGCTCAACAAGGGGATACCCATACGTCTGTCCGGCGCTCCCGTTGGATTTGGTAATAATCGCCCTTCGCTTGATTCCTATCTGGCTGCGCTCGACTATTTCGACAAGAGTGACTCGCTGAAGGTTGTTATTGACGAAGGTGGCTATACGGGCAAATGTTTTGTCAATCGCTTTTGGAATTCTTCAGATCGATTTTCCCATTCCAAACATGGAGGTTACTTAGTAACGCGGTTGGATGGATACACCACCGCATCCGCTTTAGCATTGATTGATAGCTCGCTCGCTGGAGAAAAAACAAAACCGACGGGAGCGATCTTCCTAGACTCGGTGCCGCTAGCCGAACCAGTCGACACCTCCAAAGTCCCACTGTCTCCTATAAAGGATGGTAAGACAAACATGGAAATGATTAGTGGGATGGGGGTTCCTGATTGGAATGTGGATTTGTATGCGGCTTCGGAGAATCTCGCCAAGTCGGGTGCCCCAGTCGAGTTGGATCGAACAGAAAACTTTGTAGGAAACAAACAAGGCCTGATGGGATACGCTTCGTGGGGCAGCAACGACGGCAAGTTTGATGCAGAAAACTACAAGTCCATTCGTTTTGTACCTGGCGCGATTGCGGAGACAGCCGTTTCGACGAGCGGTCGCACTTTCTTGCAATCTCCTGGCGGTCAGTCACTGATCGCCGAGTTGATCGAAGCCCGCGTAACAGGCGCGAAAGGTTATTGCGACGAACCGTTTTTGCCAGCCATCGCGTCGCCGACCATCCTTTTCGACCGTTACACCCGCGGCTGGAATCTTGCCGAGAGTTTTTACGCAGCCTCTCGATTCGTCGGTTGGGAAGACATCGTGATTGGCGATCCATTGTCAGCACCGTATGCCAAGTAAGAGGAGCGGTGCCGCTTGGCAATATGCCAATTCCACGTGGCGGATGCTGCCAGCATCCGGGCTTACGCAAGTAAGGTCGCCCGCTGCCAGCATCCGGGCCGACGCAAGCATCCTCGGCAACCACAGCGCTCCCGAATTTGCCCCGCAAAACTCTCGTTTGCCTAATCGATTATTTTGAGTGACATCCAATGCAATTGTGTGCGAGCTTGGTAGTGGGGCTAGCAGACAACCATTCTTTGGCTTTTTCTAGGATTGTTCTTGACGCAAAACCAGGAGGCAGCATGCGTACTTTTCGAGTGATTGACTCACATACCGGCGGTGAACCAACACGCACGATTGTCGAGGGAGGGCCTCGCCTACTCGGCGATTCCATTCCTGAAAAGCTTGCTGATATGCGAGATAACCACGATGGATATAGACGAGCCATCGTCAACGAACCACGAGGGTCGGAGGTAATGGTTGGAGCGTATTTGACGCAGGCCCTCGATCCTGACAATCATTGTGGCATCATCTTCTTTAATAATGTCGGATACCTCGGCATGTGCGGTCATGGAACAATTGGGGTCGTGGCTACCTTGGCCTACCAAGGCAAACTGACAACCGGTGTGCACCGTTTTGAAACCGTAGCCGGAACGGTGTGCGCCACCTTGCACCCAAACTCGACCGTGACCATCGAAAACGTGCCTAGCTACCGTACGCATGCAGGACACGAGTTGGAAGTCGATGGGATCGGGAAACTCAAAGCGGACATTGCTTATGCTGGAAATTGGTTTTGCTTGGTTCAGGCACCGAATGAGGGTGACATGGACCGTTCGGTTGCCGAACTGCTCGAACTTTCCAGTCGCATACTTGCAGCATGCCGAAGAAGTTATCCGGAAGTGGACCACGTTGAGCTATTTGGCCCTGCCAAGACCGATTCCGGCAATTCGCGCAACTTCGTGTTGTGTCCTGGCGGCATGTACGACCGTTCTCCGTGTGGGACTGGCACCAGCGCCAAGCTTGCCTGCTTAGCCGCCGATGGAAAACTGGCTGAAGATGAAGTCTGGATTCAAGAAAGCATTATTGGCAGCACGTTTCAAGCGAGTTATCGATGGCTCGATCGAAGGAGTGGACATGTCGTCCCAAAGATAACTGGCCGAGCGTTTGTTAACGCAGATGGTCAAGTCATTGTGGACGAGCAGGATCCATTTGCGTGGGGATTGTGACTACCATCGTTGAGTCGCTTGAGAATTACGCAAGACCTCGCTGGCCTCTTCGCTTAAGCCATACTGGTTGGTCGGCTGATTAAGTTCGAGAAATAGAATGTACTTAGAATGGTCTGCTCCAGCATATATAACGGGCGCAGGAGAGATTTGCATGACGCTGGTGATTCGGTTGTTCCATCGGGTAGTAAACAATTGTCCGCCAAGGCTTTGCTCGGGCCTTAGTTGATAGAATTGGACCATTAAATTGGCCAATTGTGTCGGATCCCCCGTTAGGCCGTGAAGATTGATTCGCTTCAACGCCTGACTCGAATCGAAATAATAGGTCAGTGTGCCTGCGATGTCTTTTGGTTGTGTTCCCGTGATGAGTGGAACTCGCAAGCCGTCCATTTGAACGTTGGAAGTAACCGTGGACACGCGCGCGAAGCGTTGTGGCAACCAACCCGGTACAATGTCAAACCGAAGCACTTCTCGCAAGTCGTTAACTACTCCGCCACCAACCGCTGTGTTCGGTTGCTGTTGGATTTGGCCAAGCGTGGGCGTGCCCAGAGTGTAGTCCCAAAGCTGATCGGTTCTCCCCGGAACGGCGGCGGCTGGTCCTGATCTCGTTTCAAGATAAGGAATTGGAGTGGAGCTGCCATTCGGGAAAGCGGGGTAGGCTTGCATCGTAAATGGGCTTCCAGCCTGTGGAGCGACTGCAGCAAGGTTGTTGCTTGGACCATTTCGTTCATTCTGCCCCCACGCAGATGTCTGCGATGCGGCGATGGATGGTGAACCCCTTGAGTCCGAAGCCACTAACAATGAATACGGATCCGAGGAAGCGTAATGGGAGGAAGCGTTAATCTGATCCTGTTCGCTTGGAGACTGAGCCATACGGCTAACGAGGGATTGCCTCAGTTGTCTACCGACGTCGGTCTCAAATGCAGCATAGGGGCCTCCTACGGCGGCGCCTAAGATGGTTACTATTCCGACCGGTTTGCGAAGAAAATTGGAGAGCATTGGATGTTCTGCTGTTCAGCACATCCATGTGCGTCAGGATTACGGATTCGAACGTGACCAATTGAGTAGATCGGCAACGAAAACATTTCCCGTTGAAGTTATTTGTTGAAAGAGGACAGCAAAGCAATGGAGCGTTTGGACTGTAACGACCAAGACGGTTGGGAGGGAACACTAAAATTCGACTCGGCGTTTCTTACCCCCGATGACGAATTCCGCATGAGTCCAGTCGACATGTAGTTTGCATTCGGGGTCCGCAAATTCCCGAATCAAATAGCCTCGTTGGGTCGCGGGCGATTCCACTGGCGGCGTGCGTTTGGAACGAGATACATCAAAGGGATCCAGTATCGGTGCAAGTTCCAATGTTTCATTAAGTCGGCGGTGATACCCGTTGACCGACAACTCGTGGTAGCGCAAATCGATTTTTTTGCGAGCCTGCCAAGTGGCATCGGAGTTGGTCTGGTGAAGCAACCAAAGTTTACTAAGCCAATCGATTCGTCCAAGCATGATGCGAGGTAAATTGTCTTCGTCGTCGGTTGGATGCAATTGATTGAGCGTGGACTGCCATTGATCCAGAATCCTCCAGGCTTCGATCGGCACATTCGATTTGGTTTGCAACATCTGCCTTACCGATGCCGCATAAGCATGCTGTATGTCCAACGAAGTCCATTGGCGCTGTGAACGGTCTGGTACACTGGATAGCAACATCCAGTCCCGGGCAAAGCCACCGATAGCTTCGATTGGATTCTTGAGTCGCGGCACTTTCGGAATGGTTTTTTCCACCAAGTCCAATACCAATGCAGTAGCGCCTAGTCGGACATATTGCGACTGTTCGCACATTCCTGAATCACCAATCGCGATCTCCACTCGTTGACTTGCCTGAAATAGCTTGGTGTAGTTTCCAATAGACCACAAGGGACCAACGCACAGCCCACGCAACCAAGAATCGCATCGCAACAATGGACAGGAACGACCGTAGCTGCCAAACCCAATCATGGAATTAACTGTCGACGCTCGAGCGCTGACCCAGAATCGGTTTTCTTTGTCAAGATAACCGGCTCCATCGATAATGCAACGCGACGCTAAAAATGCCGTAAGGTGTCGTCGTTGCGATCGGAGTGCAAAGCAATAGATGTTTGCCCACAAAAGAAACGCTAGGGGTAAATGCAGAATGCGCAATCCGGTTGCACACAGCGATACCCAGCGCGGATGAAGCAGTGTTAATCGCATGCCCTTGGTTGGCTGCAGGCTGTCTGTCGAGTCAACGGTTTTAGGAACCGATCTGGGAGTCGTATGCCCCATACGCCAAACTAAGCCGATCGCTTGACTGGCTAGCCAAATCAGGACAAACCAAATCGCGGCAAGGAATCGATATGCCAGGAGGACAGGTAAGATGAGCAACAGTCCAAGACGCCAACCGATTAGATTGGAGCCCTTCGCGATGCACATCTCGTAAGACTCGTGTTGGCCATAGGTATGGCCATGTGCGTCCGCGCTCCCTTTCAAAAGGTGTGCGTCTTGATCGATGAATGTACTGCTAACGATCTCAGAGAGAAGCACTTCCATGGCAATTTGATAACAAAGCAATTCGCGTGGACTATGGCATTCCGGTGTCGCTGACTCCAGCATCGCATGCTTCAAACTCGATGAAGCCCCGGTCTCTAAGGATATGCATCCGCCGTTTGCTAGAAAAAAACGATGCGGGTTTCGAAAACTCGGCGCAATCGGGATTTCTTTTCCGAGGCTCGTGATCAACCGATTGAAATCGAGAATGGACCCAAGGGTTGTGGCGTTTTGTTTGCAACGGATCGCGTACTCGGTCTCAACACCCATCAAACGAGAGAGAATTGGCCGGTCATTCTCCGCATTGATGCGTATTGCATTCTTCCAGATACTCGTTCGATTCCGACTCGCTATCTTTCCCAATCCAAATCACCGTACTTTCAATGGTTTTTTTCTCGGAACTGGCATCGTAACCATTTTTCTGGGGAAGGCCACTTTCAACCGAGAATTGCTTTTGGGGAGATGAACGCGGCAAAATACCCTCGTTTCGGTTTTGTATTTTGAATTTCCTCTATTTAAT
Source organism: Pirellula sp. (assembly GCA_031374925.1). Lineage (GTDB taxonomy): Bacteria > Planctomycetota > Planctomycetia > Pirellulales > Pirellulaceae > JBKCUI01. The sequence continues at coordinate 23,965 of JANMHA010000127.1, forward strand.
CCAAAACAACCTTATTGGCGAGCAATGCGGAGTCGGCGCCCATAATGCAATTGGAATCCAAATGACCTTTAAATTATCGTGTATGGGCGCCGAATAAATCAAGCATTTAGTGGCCCCTACAGAGCGCTTTTTTCCAAATCCAGCTCCACTCGGAAGTCAATCTTTTCATTTTGCCCCTTCTGAAATCTTGGGTTTTCGCTAACATCTTGTTAGATTAAAGCTTGGAAAGCAGGGTTCTTACTCTCAACGCTATCTGCGAGTCATTAGTGGCTCCACCGACAAAGGTTGACTCGAACCAGACTTTCCCGAGTTCCTGTACCGTCCGAGAACTGTGCAGGCCATGGAGTTTAGGTATTCGACCCTTTGTATCTTGAAGAGGAACACATGAGCTCAAAAGAGCCCACGATCGCTATTTCTGCGCGCCAAAACGATATTCATGAAGCCGATCTTGCCGAAGCGTCTCAACTAATCGATTCGCTGCAAATTGAAGATAGCCATGACAATCACGATTTCGTTGTTCAATACGGTGAAGTTCGATCGGAAACCGTCCCGCCCGCTATCGAGCAAACCAAAGCGGTTAAACAAAAGTTGAAGAGTCACAAGCCAAAAGCGCTTCCCGTCGAAGTTGCGCTGGTAACGCAGGTTTCTGCGCATGACCATGAAGTCATCGGTGATTCGCCGAATAATGATCCTGTTGGGCACGATAGGACGGAAGAATTGGGTGATGAGGAAGTGGGCGATGAGGAAGTTGTCGATCAGGAAGTCGGTGACGTAGAAGTGGACACTCGCGTCAAGTTCTCTGATTTCAACTTGCCAGCTGAAATCTGCAGCGCATTGCTAACCTCTGGCTACGAATACCCAACGGCAATTCAAGCAGCCACCATCCCAGCGATGCTCGAAGGTCGTGATGTGCTCGGACAAGCCCAAACGGGGACCGGCAAAACAGCTGCCTTCGCCTTGCCGCTATTGAGCCGCATCAATATCCAAAACCCAGCCACGCAAGTCTTGGTGCTCGCTCCAACTCGAGAACTCGCAATCCAAGTATCCGAGTTTTTTCAGCGTTACGCGCAACACATGCGTGGCCTCAGAGTGGCTCCTATTTACGGGGGTCAGGCCTACTCCACCCAAATCCATGCGCTGCAACGCGGTGTGCATGTTGTGGTAGGGACGCCAGGTCGCGTCATGGATCACATGCGTGAAAACCGCCTGCGAGTTGATACCTTGCAGTGCCTGGTTTTGGACGAAGCGGACGAAATGTTGCGTATGGGATTTGTTGACGACGTGAAATGGATCTTGGAGCAAACTCCAAAACATCGTCAAATCGCTTTGTTCTCGGCGACCATGCCCTCCGCCATTCGAGAGATCGCCGATCAGCACCTTAAAAACCCTCACGTTATTTCGATCGATTCGCAACAAAAAACGGCGGAAACGATCCGACAGCGATTTGTTCTGGTCGAACACAGCCACAAATTCGAGGCGCTGCTGCGTATCCTGGAGGCTGCTGATCACGAAGGCATGATCATCTTTGTAAAGACCAAGCTGGCTACGGTGGAATTGGCTGACAACTTGATCGCGATGGGACACGCAGCCGTCGCACTCAACGGCGACATCGCCCAAGCCCAAAGGGAACGAACCGTAGAACAACTCAAGCAAGGTTCCTTCAATATCCTGGTTGCAACGGACGTTGCGGCTCGTGGCTTGGATGTTCAACGCGTAACGCACGTCATCAATTACGATTTGCCCGTTGACTCAGAAGCCTATGTTCACCGAATCGGGCGTACTGGCCGAGCGGGACGCAGCGGCGAAGCGATCGTGTTCATCGCCCCTCGTCAACGTGGTTTCTTGAGAGAAATCGATCGAGCGGCTGGCCAGATGATCGAACCGATGGCAGTTCCGACCGCCAAAGAGATCAACGAAATGAGAATCAATCGTTTCAAAAACCAATTGGTAAAAGCATGCGCTGAAAACTCAGTGCCAAACAGCCAATTCACCATGTTCGAAAAACTGATCGAACAATGCATGACCGAGCACTCGATTCCGCCAGCTAAAGTTGCAACGGCTTTGGCCATGATCATTCAGGGTGATAAGCCCTTCCTGACCGAAGATTCCAACAAGGGTACGAGACGTCGAGACGTATTTGCGGATGACAACGGTCGAGACGGGCGCGGGCAACGCGATAGTCGTGGCCCTCGCGAAAGTTCTGATCGAGAGCCATCTGGCCGAGATCGAAACCGATCCGCCAAGCCTAGCCTTGCCGGCGTTGTTCAGTCCAATGAAATGGAACGTTTCCGAGTCGAGGTTGGCCGTGCACACGGCGTTCGACCGGGCAATCTGGTTGGAGCCATCGCCAACGAAGCTGGCTTAGAGTCTGCTAATATTGGCCAGATTGCGATCTTCGACGAATACAGTACGGTCGATTTACCAGCCGGCATGCCGCGAGAAGTTTTCAAGGTGCTTGGTCGCGCGTGGGTTGTTGGCAGGCAGCTTCGCATCTCCAAGTTGAGCGAAAACGCAACCGCGAGAACGACCGATCGCAAGCGAAAATCGAAGCAGCTGAACTAAACTGTTCTGCTTGACTTCGCGGTTCTCAATGCCTGGGCCATGATGTTGCGGCCCGATTCGGGGCGAATGATGAGGCGTAAAGCCGACGACGTAAAAATGCCCCCGAGTTTAGCTCGGGGGATATTTACCATCTTTCTAGAATAGATGGTCAGAATCCCCTGGCCTGTAACCGGGGGCACATTCACATCCATGTCATCAAGACCGCAGGTGGCATGTCGAGTCCGGCAAGCTTATTCAGTCTGTTGACATACATTAAACTCCAAAATGCCTTGGCACGATGTTTTGTTGTATTTCGCCGTGGGTTTCACGGTAAATTAAAGTTTGGTCGCCCCAAGTAACCCCACGCAACCGCCCGATTTGGCAGCGAAGCTATCCGATCCGTCGCAGAACGGCGGCGGTGTTTATGGGTTTCAATCCTTGTTGTTTTGTATTTGGCATCGAAGCCAGAATGCCATCGACTCTACTGCTGACTCCGCAAAGTTTCAATCCTTGTTGTTTTGGATTTGGCATCGAAGCGAGTTGCTACAGACGGCTCAGCGGTATTGTATTGTTGTTTCAATCCTTGTTGTTTTGGATTTGGCATCGAAGCAGCACGGAAGACGCACTCATAGTAGTTGCAAGCGTACTGTTTCAATCCTTGTTGTTTTGGATTTGGCATCGAAGCCCATTCATGTCAGCCGTAATCGATTGCAATATTGGGTTTCAATCCTTGTTGTTTTGGATTTGGCATCGAAGCAACCCGGTAGCCCTCCCTCTGGAGTCGTTTTGGAAGTGTTTCAATCCTTGTTGTTTTGGATTTGGCATCGAAGCGTTTTGTTGCCGGTGCATCTGGTACTGATTGGAGCCAGGTTTCAATCCTTGTTGTTTTGGATTTGGCATCGAAGCATCGTATTGAATGAAGCGTGGACTTACACTTGCAGTGCGGGTTTCAATCCTTGTTGTTTTGGATTTGGCATCGAAGCAAGGACCAGGGCGGAGACGTGCTCGCGATCTTGCGGGTTTCAATCCTTGTTGTTTTGGATTTGGCATCGAAGCATGGCGTTATGGTTCACACCGAGATAGGCGGAATGTTTCAATCCTTGTTGTTTTGGATTTGGCATCGAAGCACCCGATGATCGAATCTATCTGCGAACTGTGTTTGGGTTTCAATCCTTGTTGTTTTGGATTTGGCATCGAAGCGTGCGCTTCCAAACATTGCAGGTGGTGGCTACGGTGTTTCAATCCTTGTTGTTTTGGATTTGGCATCGAAGCATCGAGCTGCACAATTTCGTAAATCGTCGTTTAGGGTTTCAATCCTTGTTGTTTTGGATTTGGCATCGAAGCAGAAATAATTGAATCGATAGAGGTGAAATAGTGGAGTTTCAATCCTTGTTGTTTTGGATTTGGCATCGAAGCTAGGGGAATACGATCTAGTCGAGCATCTGCCATGGTGGTTTCAATCCTTGTTGTTTTGGATTTGGCATCGAAGCTTTTGTTTGCCGACATGCTTACATCTGCTTACCGATAGTTTCAATCCTTGTTGTTTTGGATTTGGCATCGAAGCGACCCGTCGGCACCCCAATGGAATGTTCGTCCAATGGTTTCAATCCTTGTTGTTTTGGATTTGGCATCGAAGCATG
>JANMHA010000180.1:0-9371 GCA_031374925.1 Pirellula sp.
CAGCGTCAAGATCCACTCTAACTCATAATCCTACTCTTAATCTGCCCCGTTTTTCTATTGTCGCCTTTCGCTCCGCTAATGTGTGTTAACGAGGCGCACTTTCGCGGAGCGAACGGCGACAAATGTAGCTGAGCGAGGGCCTCGCTCAGCTACATTTGGATGGCATTTCACCGCTCGTTGTTGAGCAAACCTTGTGCATCCAGGATGAGACGGCCCAGTTGAACTTCGACAACCCGGTCTTTGGCGAGCTTGCGGCGTTTCAATTCATCTTGTAGCTGATCCAGCCTTCGTTTGATGGATTCTGCCTCCATCTCTTGTCGAGCTAATTGGGTATCGTATTGTTCGGCCAACAACTGCTTCAAGAACGTTTCGTTTCCTTTGGCCGAGTCCCCTTGGCCTTTGCTGGCGAAGAGTGCTTTCACCACATCCGCCTTCCAAATAGTTTGGCAAATAATTTCAGTGACGAGTTTGATTTCTGATTGTGAGAGGACTTGCGTAGCTCCGCCAGGCCCTTGAAGGAGAAATGCAGCGTCCTTTCCTTTACTTATTCCGAGCGACGCAAAGGGCTGCATTTGCGAGGGCCCGGATGGCATGCCCATCCCTCCTGCACTAGCCGCACTATCCATTCCACCCATTCCTCCGGGTCCGCCACTCAATCCTCCCGCACCCGCCATCCCATCCATGCCCATTCCGTTCGGTTGCTCTATCATAAGCTCGATTCGCGTGCGCTCGTTGGTTTTTTCGCCATCAAACATGTATGCGTGAATGTTGATGGCCAATCGATTGGTCGCGAGTGAGCTACCTGATGCATAGATTCCACTGCCGGGGTAGCCTGCCGAGCTTGAACCCCCTGGGTAGCCGCCGAACATGCCGGAAGCCCCCATTGACATTCCGAAGCCTCCGCTACCCGTCGCCGCGCCACCACCATATCCCCCCATTCCCCCGTCGGAATTCGCGAGTTCTTTAGGCCGAAATGATTGAAACACATAGTGGAATGAACGAACCCGAGTAGCGCGATAGGGCTTGTCATCCACGGTGTAGGATAACGAGGGCCGGAGGGTGAACTCCATTCCCTCCATACTCTCCATACCCATGTCCCCTCCCATTCCCATTCCAGGGCGTCCGCCGCCACTCATACTACCCGGTCCGCTCACACCACTAGCCTGGCCAAAGATCGGCCCGGGCAGGGAAGCCATCAAGAGGATCGAGAGTATGGGTAGGGTTCCAATTTGCATTTGCTTCTTCATGAGATTCTCCAGTCGTGTAGTTGGGCCAAAGGCCGTCATACTTGAGTCGACAGGCTAGCAGCCTGTCTTACGGTTTTAGCTCGGATTCGAGCCGTTTTGTATCTTCTTTCAGTCGCGTTACTTCGGGATCCAATGGATCGATTGGAAAGGCAGCATGGCTATAGTTCACATGCGGTGACTCAAGTGCTCGAAGCATCCATTGTGACTCCTGCTTTAGACTGCTCAGCTCGCGATCGATCGCGTGAAAGTCATCGAAGACACCCACCGTATTTCCGAACGCGGATTCAGTGGCAGTCTTCAAGGTTCTGGACTGTTGCCGCGACACCGTTTCGTTGACCTCGGTATCCAAAGCGTCATGCGACAGCTGAGTCCGAAATTGGGAGCTGGTGTGCTTGGATGCAGACCGTTCAGGCCACCAACCAACCCACATCCGGATGGGTTCGAAGAGGCCAATCAATAGACAGAGGCCGGTCAATACACCAATCGTCGTGACCCAACGCACCATCCTTGGTCGGCTACTGCGCAGCAACCGGCGAGGCGAACGCAATAGTTCCAGCAAGGTGTCTTGCAATTGCTGTGCCGATGCAAATCGATGCTGGGGATTCTTGGCCAACAATCGATCGACCAGTCGCGAGACTTCAATGGGAATCTCTGGATTGATTCGATGTAAAGGAGTTTGCGTTGCATGGCAAACGCGATGAAGGATCGCCATCGGCTCAGCCGCCCGAAAGGGAGCGTGTCCCGCCAACATGGTGTAGATCAGTGAGCCCAACGAGAAAAGATCGCTTCGCTCATCGACCGATTCACCGGTCGCCTGTTCCGGCGACATGTACTCGGGCGTGCCGGTGAGGATGCCGCTCTGAGTCATGGTGGCGGCGTCGAGAACGCGGGCCAATCCGAAGTCGGTGAGCAAGGCGCGTGAGCCGTTGGCTTCCAGCAGGACATTGCCTGGCTTGATATCGCGGTGGACCAATCCATGGGCGTGTGCCGCAACCAGAGCATCGGCCAGTTGACTGCCGATTTTCAACGCATCTTGCCATGCCATCGATCCGTGCTCTCGCACCCAAGCCTGCAGCGTTGGCCCGGCGATGTACTGCATCACCAAAGCCGGTACAGGACCGTCATGCACGACATCGTACATCGGAACGATATGCGGATGCGCTAACGCCGCACAGGCACGTGATTCCCGAACGAATCGTTCTCGGGCGGCTCCGATGGGAATAAGATGCAACGCTAATGTCTTGATCGCAACCACGCGATGCAGTTCCGTATCGTGGGCTCGAAAGACAAGCCCCATACCGCCACGTCCAACGAGTTGTTCGAGCTCGTATCGCCCTATCCGCCCGAGCAACTCTGGATGGCTGGGAGCGTCGAGCAGACTCTGCAATTGCTGAAGTTCATGCGCAAGAAGTACGTCCGAGCCAGCGGACGTCGCTTGTTCGGAGGATGTCAACGGGCAGACGCGTGAACTAATTCGCGACGCAACAGGATCCACTTCGCAAGAAAGGAATTGCTGCGCCTCGTCCCACCACGTTTCTTGACCAGCCACAAAGTTCAAAGTGGCTTGGCAATGCGTGCAGGATTCCAAATGGGCTGCAAGCTGCGGATTGGGATCGCTCATGGTTTCCAAGCATTCGCAAAGTGCTTCCGGGCTTGGACAAGGCATTTTTTTGTTCCTCATGTTTCGCCTCTCAATGGAAAGAGCGCCGAGGCAGGTTCCAACGCAAGCCCGCTGGTTTGATCCCAATTGCCTGAAAGCGTTGCGTCGAGGTCTTGAACCTCTTCCCGCAATAATTTTAGAACTCGGCATCTCGCTACATATAAAGTTCCCAATGGCATTCCGAGTTGCTTGGCGACATCTACAGGTGGCAGCGATTCAATGGACGTTTGATAAAAGGCTCGCCACGTGATCTCCGATACACGAGCTTGAACGCGGCGAGCGGCCAGCTGAAACAATGCCGAACGGTACTCTTGAGAGAACTCATCATCGATCGGATCGGCCGACCGGTGCGAAGCGTTGCCAGCGGATTGTAGCCAGCTATCACTGATCAGTTGGGTGAGCGGACGTTTTAGTTTCCCAGCGCAGAAATCGGCAATCATGTTGCGAGCGATTCGTGCAAGCCATGTCCGAAAACGGGCACGCTCTCGATTGGGTTCAAATCGCTCGATGGCTCTGGCGACGGCGAAAAGTGTTTCCTGCGCAACATCCTCCGCATCGGCCGGTTGCAATCCTCGGCGTCGAGCCAAGGAATACAAAGCAGGCGCGTAGACGTCCGAGAATTCTTGCCATGCCTGGACATCGGTCGGTTTGGAAAGCCGAAGAATAAGGCTGACTCGAGTTTCGGGGAAGTGATTCATAACGTTTTTCCTCCTCATGGAATACACTCCGCCGTTTTCTATTTACCTTACAACAAAAATGGCGATTTTTTTGGAAAAGTATCCAATGTCGCCGTTTGTTACTAGGCTGTGATTTATTATTGTCGCCTTTCGCTGCTAGGCTGTGAATTTATTATTGTCGCCTTTCGCTCCGCGAAAGTGCGGCTCGTTAACACACTTTTGCGGAGCAAAAGGCGACAAAGTTCTGCACCTCACCGTCGGGGTTTTGGCGCGCTTTCGTAACCGAAACTCAGGGGGCACTGCACGACTCTGGGCTATTTTGTTCAACGCCTTCAGCGTTGGGAAATCGCAGTCATTCCGCCGACATGATTTCTCGATAATCGAACTGCATGGTCCGTTCAAGAATTCAGAAATGTCCAAGTTCAGGATTGCCAGTCCCTTTTTTGCCTTCGCAGGTGTTGGATTGGGCAAGTTCATCGACGGGGCGCGGTAAGCCTTGCCAGCCACCGTTGACCGCAAGCGTCTGGCCGTTGATGAACGCCCCATCGCCGAAACTGATTGCAGCCACCACGTGTGCAATGTCTTGGGGAGTTCCCCATCGGCCTAGCATCGATTCGCCTAGGGCACGTTGTTGCCAAACCGAAGAGGCTTGCTGGCCCCATTGCGTTTGAATCCAACCGGGAGCTATGCAGTTCACGCGAACATGCGGTGCGACGCTTTTAGCTAGGCTCTTGGAAAATGCGGCGATAGCTGCTTTGGTGGCTGAGAAGAACTGGCCACTGTCCCCTTCCATGCCTTGTTCAGCTTGATCCCATCCGAGATGAACCATCGATGGCAATTGATCTTGGATTATGGGTTGTGCAATCATCTTGGCAGCTACCCTTCGACTGAGAACAAATGTCCCGTGGACATCGGTCGCCCAGAGCTTGGCCAGTTTTTCCGAAAAGGAGAGTTCACGTGCCCCGCCCGTCAAAACGTCGGCGCCGGCGGCATTCACCCAGACATCCACACGGCCATGGCGTGCAAATGCAGTATCGACGAATGCCCGACTGGAATCCGCATCGTCGATGTTCGACACAATGCTGAGTAAATCTTGTTTAGGGCCAGGAAGTTTGAGGATCTGAGAAAGGGTTGCGTGGAGTCCTTGAAGATTTTGGCGGCAGTTCAAAATCAGACTTGCCCCTCGTCGCGCGAATTCGATTGCTATCGCCTGTCCGATTCCGCTCGAAGCTCCTGTTACGACAGCCACAATGGGTTTGGTCATTGTCAGTCCGCAGCTTCATTCGGGGGTGGCTCATAATTGAATTCTTGCCACTTGACCGCTTGCTCCATCGGTTCAATGCGAAGCACCAATGCTCCGTTTTGAAAAACACGGACGGTGCTGCTCGATTGGCTAACGACGATCGCAATGGCTTTTGTGCGTTGAGTGATCGCTGCTGCTGCCCAGTGTCTGGACCCAAGCCCCTTGGACAATTGCAAGTTCTCGTGCAACATCTCGATGATCTGGCGAGATCGTTCCGCGACGGCATCTGGAGAGACCACAAAGGCACCGTCCATTTGTGCAATTTCTTTGATGTCTTCGCGGACGCGTGCATCATGGAGATTGCGATTTTTTCGGCTGTAGCCTTTGAGCGGGTCGAAGCCGCTGTCTTTGCAGTGCTGCAGGACTTTGCGAGTATCGCCCACCACGAACATTGTTCCGACTTTCTTTCCCTCGCGGCCCTCGCGGCCTATTTGCACCGCTAAGTCGATTACGATTTTAAGGTTGTTTAGAGGCACGGAACTTTCGAGCCGTTGTAGATCGCGACTTGTGAAGCGTCGCATTCTCTCGTCGAGCCGAATGATCGAAATCGAATCGATGCGATTGATTTCAAAACCGCAGTAAACGGCGATGACGTCGCAATGGTTGGCCAGCAGTTCATCCGCGACGGCTTCGAGCAGTGCATGCTGTAAACGCTCAAGAAGTGGTGAATCCTCTTTGTTGAGAACCAGCGGAATCAGTCCAAATTTGTCCGCGTCCGCTAAATCCTCGACGCGATCCGCAGCGACGAGAATGCGTTTGATTTCGTGTGGAACCAGTTCGCGAAGGCGTTCCCAGTCGGTCGCACTGTCGAGGAGCACCAAAACGGCATCTGCTTTGACTGAACAGGCTAATTTCCCCGCCGACTCGATGACACTGGCTAACTCTCGCGTGAACTTCTGAACTGTCATCTTGCAGGAGATCCGCGAGGAATGAGGAGTTTTTGGAGGATGGTCGACGGTACTGAGTGTAATTTCCCAGTGAATTTTCATCAATCGGGGCAGCAGAGATCTGTTTTGATGTTGCCACTCTCGGTTGGAAGGCTATACTTCGATCCCCATTGAGGGACAAAAGTCAGTACTTTAAGGTTCGATTCGTTGGTGGTTAATCATGTCCAAGTGTTGTGAAGTTTGTCAAAAGATAGCGTCTGTCGGGAATCAAGTAGAGATTCGTGGTAAAGCTAAATACTTGGGCGGTGTTGGTACGAAGATTACTGGTATCACCAAGCGACGGTTCACACCAAACCTGCAAAATTGCAAGGTTTCACTTCCCAATGGTGAAGTAAGAACCATTCGTGTCTGCACTCAGTGCATTCGCAGTGGCCGTATTCGCAAGGCAGTTCGGACCAAGCCTTTTGCTTTGCCAAAGTAACTCAACTGAGGTCCGTCGATGGCTTTATCTGCCGAAGATGTGATTCGGATTGGAAATCTTGCCAGGCTTTCCCTTACTTCGACCGAAGTGATGGAATTGACAGACAAGTTGGGCAAAATTGTTGGACTCGTTGAGCAACTTTCAGAAGTCAATACAGACGACGTGGAGCCCATGGTCCACGCTTTCGATCTTCAAAATGTTCTTGCACCCGATGTGTGCGGACCCTCTCTGTCACGGGACGACGCCCTCAGGAATGCCCCTTCCTCCGATTCGGAATGCTTTCGAGTCCCTGCGGTACTCGGGTGAATGCCGTGTGGACGATCAGGTCTTTTCTGAACACTGATACTCCCTATCTGGCCAAACTGTGGCATGATCACCACACCGCATTCAACTCCAAAAGTGCCTGTCCGGTAAGCGTCTGGGACCAGTGCATCCTCAGCAAGCCGTTCTTCAAAAGCCAAGGATTAATGCTTGCGACCAACCAAGAGAGTGTTCCAGTTGGCTTCATTCACTTTGGTTTCGCCAGCAATCCCGATGGAAGCGATGAGAGCGTTTCTACGGCCATCATTCATAAAATCTGCATAACCCCCAGTGCAGATGAAGACGAGATTGCCAAAGTATTAATGGCCTATGCGCTGAGTCAATTGCGAAAGCAGAACGGGAAGACTTGTACTGCCCTGGGGTCGACGGCTTTGAACGCATTCTATTTGGGTGTCGGCGAAGGGGACAACCTGATGGGGGTGGTTGCAAAGGATAGTCGAACCCAAAGATGGTTATCCGAGGCTGGCTTTATCCCGACCCGGCCAACGGAATGTTGGGAGTTGGACCTGTCTTCGTTTCGGCCCCCGATGGATCGCACTCAAATTGGCATTCGAAGGACCTGTACGGTCGGTAGACTTCTCGACGAAGACACGCATGAATGGTGGCTCAGTTCTGTACTTGGACATTGCGAACAGATTCGATTCAATCTGGTTCTGCGTTCGCCCCCCAAAGTGGAAAGCGAAATCATGTTCTGGTTTCCCGACCCGACCATCATCGGGGTCGATTCAAGTGTTGTCCGGTTATGGTTGCCCAACGTCCCACAGGCTGACGAGCCCAGAGAGCGTTTTGTCTATTTAATGGCCGAATCACTAAGGCAATTGCAACAGGAAAAAAGACGAGCCGTTCGGACCTTTGCATCGGCAGACCAGCAGCCATCGATCACGCTGTTGCAGCGATTAGGCTTTCGTTCCGTTGAACACGGCTTGGTCTTTGCCCGCGATCTGTAGACGGGCAGTACTCAAAAACATAAATACCCTTTGCCACTGGTCGCAGTGGTTGCCGCGGCCAAGATGGCCTTAAGTTCAGCCGTCATTCTGAAATTGATGTGGATAATACCATCGCGGACCTCAGCTTGCGATTGGACACTGTAGATGTTCCCGCCAATCGAGAGTTGGAACCATGCCCCGTTGATCAGCCCGCGTGCCGTGATGACCGCCAGGGTCGTAGCAGTAGTGTTCACGCTGTAGTTGCTCGCAGCAGAACCACCAAGGCCAAAACCGGTGACGGGGAACAGAAATGAATTGGAGGCAAGTGGTACGACGTCAACAAGGCTCGCGCGGGTGTACCCGAAAAACGGAACGCAGCGATTCTTCTTTCGACGCTTGCAGATATGGATCGAGCAGTCCCCGGCTCTGAATCCGATTCTCTCGTTCGACCAACTCACTTACGCCCTTCAACAAAAATCCGGCCCTATCGTTCTGGACGGCGTAGAGAGAGTCCAGGATGCTCGGGGCGGCGGTACTCGCCTAAGAGCCTTCATTATGGCTTAAGGTTCGTATGTTATTCTTGAGTGATACAGATCGCGGGCAAGCTTTGCCTTCAATGCCAACGCAAGAATTGGATTTTAACAATGATCGAACAGGCTAACACGTCAGCCACGGACTATACCCAACGTCGCCTTACCACGAATGGTTGGAGATGGCTAATCGCGATAACGTCAATTGTATTGATTGGATTTGGAGGTCTTGTTTTTGTTGTTCAGCCTTGGGGACCGAGCTCCGCTTGGGAGGCAGCGGATCACAATCGCGACGGAATTCTCACACGGGATGAAATGTCGCTTTTTGTGACACAAAAACCGCATCGCACGGATCGACTGCTGATGCATTTCGATGCCGCTGATGTCGACAAAGACGGGGTTGTCACTTTGGCAGAGTCTGGCAAGTATGGTAACGAAATCGGGAGCAAAGACCCATTTCTACGTAACGCTAAGCAATAAGGCGAGCGGCAGATTGAAATCTACCTGCCGAGGCTTCATCCGGGAGAGCGCGGCGCGCATACCTCTAAGTGGTTGGTTCAGGTTCGCTCACAAATGATAGGTTACAGAGGCCTAGAGGGGAGACAACGAAACAATCTGTTGTTCGTTGCAACAGCTCCGCTGCGCCGGCTCGGGTGGGACGTCGTTCGATGGATTCTGATCGAAGAAGCCCTGCGGCTTTAAGAGAAATCCGAGGTACGAAGTCGGCATCACCGGATAGTCCTCTGGTCGTGGAACGTGCGTCTGACCGAAAGGTTACCAGAACACGACGTCGGGACTCTGTAGCATCCGCGCCGCTGCAAGGCTGCCGACAGCCTTCCCGGGATAATCATATTGAACGGAAGCATCAAACCTGTCACGCGTACCAAGGTGGCGATCTCCGGTTGAGTTGACATCAGGATTAAAGCAAGGCTCATTCGTGACGATCGTAAGGGACATAGAGCACCATGTGGCACGTGGATGGATGCGGTTAGTTATTGTAGGAAAAAGCGTAACCTCTCCCTCTCGTTAAGGCGAAGGCTTTCACTGAAAATCGCAGATGGCTGGTTTTTGAAATAAGTTGTCGGATCAACGCTCACAGGATGGGCTAAATTACTATGGCAGGACACCGGTGAAGAGTCGGGCCCCCAGCCGGCAACGCTGTGTGGCATTTTTGTCCGATCGGAGCTTGCCTCCGACGGACGCCGTTTTGGCGTACTAGAAGTGATGCTCAGACCTTTAATTACCGCACTTCGCTCCCGCCTCGGCCGCCTACGGCGGTCGAGGGGGGAGCGGAGTGGGGGGGGTCGCGGGGCGGTACGGAGGGCGCCAAAACAAAGTT
>JANMHA010000206.1:0-2866 GCA_031374925.1 Pirellula sp.
CGCGCCCTGCCGCTATAAAAAACACTAACTAAAGTGAGTGTCATTGGGCGGTACAACAGCCGCCTGAAGGCGGGACACCAGCTTTTTGCCGATTTGGAATTGTGATTGTGTCGTTGTTTATCACCGGTTGCGGACCGTGAAAGCGTGATGCGACAATGCCAGGCGGTAGAGCCGGCCAGAGAATATCGAGAATGAATCGCGAAAATGTCTTAGTGGGTTCAAGCGATTGGGTGGAAGTTCGTTATGATTTCCATGCCACTCAAGGGGACATGTCCATGAAGAACACACAATCGAAAAGGCTGAAGCCCGCAGAACATGAAACTAAATGAATTGCTCGGCGATCCGGCATGGCTATTTGATTTTGGTTTTCCGATTTCGCAGTTAACGGGCCGAGCGGCCAAGCCCGAACGCTTGGATTGGAAACTAAGAAGCGAGCATGCAATTCCGGAATTCGGAACATTGAGTGGTGGAAAGCGATTTGCAGAGGCATTCATCGCTTGGAACGACGAAGGAATCTTTTTTCAATCGAGCGTCAGGGTCCCCAAAGGCAGAGCGACGGGGGCTGCTGTTGGTTCGCCAGCGAGCAATGCTGCTTCGAAAACAGTGCATTGTTCGCTGTACATCGACACGCGATGGAGTCCAGGTGTTCATCGTGCGACGACGTTTTGCCATCGTTTTGACTTCATTCTCAATCGACCGTCGCCTTCGCAGCCAGAGCTTCGCGGGCATGGCGAGCTGGCTTCCATTCAGCGTGCTCGCGCCGCACCCGCAGAAATCCATCCCAAGGACATTGCAGTCGGTGCTTTTCACCATCCGGATGGTTACGAGATAAGGGCGTTCCTGCGAGCCGATACGTTGACGGGTTATTCGCCTTTTGAGTTTTCCGATATTGGGTTTTTCTATACCATAAACGATTCGCTGGTTGGCAATCAGATCATCGCGAGAACTTTGCAAAGTCCGTATTTTGAGGACCCCAGCGTTTGGTGTCGCGCGAAACTACTTCAGCCACAGACATGAATTGATGATACTACTGCAACGATCAAACAAATCCTTTGGGCTCGTCGATGGCTCGCCGATTCGTCCTGATAGGTTGGTAGGTAAATCGCTGGACGAGATCAACTCAATTTCTCTCGGAACTCAACGAGGACCTGTCGCACTGTGCGAGGTGTTCGATGTATCAACCGATCGTTTGCCTGTTGAGCCGTTCTTGGTCATTGAGGGGAATTGCGATTCGATCGAAGGTCTTGGTTCGAGAATGCAAAGTGGGACGATTTGCATTCTTGGCGATGTCGGGGACAATACGGCGACGGGAATGGCTGGCGGTTCGCTCGTGATTTCCGGGAATGCACGTGATCAACTTGGAGCGGGAATGACCGATGGTCTGATCTATGTTTCGGGGAATTGTCGACATGGATTAGCCTCTCCCTTGCCTGGCAAAAAATCAGGAATGCGGGGTGGCGATATTTTGATCACGGGCTGTGTTGGGGACCGTGCCTGTGAACGCCAACGCCGCGGAATCGTCTTTGTCGGTGGAGATGCAGGCAGTCACGGCGCTGCACAGATGATTGCAGGGACATTGGTCGTGATGGGGAGTCTTGGCGAACAGTGGGCAGGAGGTATGCGACGGGGAAGCTTAATCCTTGGTCGAGACGCATCCTCCAGGCTGACTGCGACTCTTTCGGAAGCGAGGGATTTTGAATTGAGTTTCTTGCCGCTGATTTGGCGTCACTTAGGGAGAATCCAAGCGGACGCGTTGGCAATTCTTCACTTGTCGATTGCTCTGTCGCAGTCGGCGACGCAACGAGCTACGCGAGAGGTTCCAATGCCAATCAGAATCCCAAGTACACGTTGGGTGCAACGACAAATTGCGGACTTGAATTGCGATGGACGGGGAGAAGTTCTGGTGCTGAAACGCGTATCGTCGCCAGCGTACGGATAGAGCTGCGTCCGCAGCCTACGGTTAGAGCTGCTTCCCCGGCCTACGGTTCGAGCTGCGTCCCCGGCATCCCCTTTTGGGGACGTTGTCCCAGGTTGAGCGGGAGCTTGTCTCCCCTCAACCTTTTTTTGGCGTCCTAACAAGCCGTAGGCTACCTGACGCACTCCCCTCCTGCCTCCACCCCCTATGGCGTTCGAGGCAGGAGGGGAGTGCACGAATTTATGAGCTGAACCGCGCATTAGGACGCCAAAACGGTGTCCGGCGGAGCCAAGCTCCAATCGGACTCTAGCGATTATTTCGCTACGAGCCTTTGCATCGTACGAATGTTGCGCATGGTGTTGATCGCGGACGCTGCTTTGGTCAAACGGTTATTATTGAAGAGAGGTGACTCAGAAATCTTCTCGCCTCGACATAGCCAATACATTTCGCTTCCATCAAAAGCAAAATCGTCGTAGTCTCCTTTCAGTTTGAATACCTCTTTTTGCATGGCTAAAGATGGCGGTTCTAAAAAGAGTGCCACGTTCACCGTGTAACTCTTCTTTTCAACCTCGGTCAATTGGAATGGATTCAGGTCGGCAATCGCGGTCACTTGCTCCATCGAACGAAGGATGACTTCTGTTTGAAATCCCAGGTCCGACAGCAACTGTACTTCTATGCGTCCCCTCAGCTTGTGAACGGCCTTAGTTGCTCCAGAGAACAGCACATTACCACTGGCTAGAAACGTCGTTACGTTCTCCAATCCAAGCGACTGAAACGTTTCAATGAGTTGCGGTGACTTTGCCGTCCTACCGCCAACGTTCACCGCTCGTAAAAATGCGACCATTTTCATGTTTGCGCTCAAACGACCACCAATTCAATTGGCTGTCCCGCGGCGCACAGTTTCGACAATGTCTTGACGTGTGCATTGAAACCACGTCCCCCAGGACCGAT
>JANMHA010000237.1:0-9093 GCA_031374925.1 Pirellula sp.
CATTCTTTTTGTTCACTTTACTCATAACAAGGGAGATACTATGTCCGCACTTGGACAACGCATGAGCGAGCTCGTACGGGCTTGTTTTACCGGCATCTGGATCAAGTCCTACGAACCGGATGACGCCATCGCTGAATTGACCCAGCTTTGCCGTACCGAAAACTGGTCACTGATGACCTGGGATATCGCACAAGGACTTAAGTCCAACGGCGACCAGCCCACTGCATCGGATGCAATCGACCCTATTGGGGCCGTCAAAGCACTCTCGGCTATGACCAATGACGATATTCCTACGATAATGGTCCTGCGGAGCTACCATCGCTTCATTGGCTCAGGCGAAATCGTAGCGGAAGTTGCCAAAGCCATCACCCAAGGCAAGGTCCACCGCAAATTTGTGGTAATCCTGTCGCCCGTCGTGCAGTTGCCGCCCGAACTCGAACGACTATTTGTGGTTGTCGACCATGAGCCGCCGACTCGGGACGAACTGCGCGAGCTTTTGGCTGGGATTGCAACCGACGGTGATGAAATGCCGACTGGCAATATGCTTGAATCGGTGCTCGATGCCGCTGTTGGCCTTACTCGCTATGAGGCCGAAAACGCGTTCTCCTTGTCGTTGATTCGGCATGGTGCGGTACAGCCGGAGGCGATTTGGGAACTCAAAACGCAGGCTCTCAAGAAGTCTGGCCTATTGAGCCTTTGTCGATCTGAAAGCGATTTCAGTTCGCTCGGTGGATTGTCAGCTCTGAAGGCGTTTACTAAACGGGCTCTGCTTCGTGCCGGCAATGCCGGTTCCCTTGCAAAACCTCGTGGCCGGTTTGGATACCAAGATGGTCGTGAAATATGTCGAAGTGGTATCCATCGGCACGCTCGATGCAAGCCTCGTGCATCCCCGTGAAGTCTTTCGCTACGCGATCAGCAGGGAGTTGCATCTATCATAATCGGTCACAACCACCCTTCGGGCGACATACAGCCAAGCCTTCAAGACAGGGCCGTTACCCGGTCTCTTGCCAACGCTGGCAAGGTACTGGGAGTTCCGCTACATGACCATCTCATTATTGGGATGAACGGCAAGCGATTCAGTTTTGCCGAGTCACTGCCTGACGACCTGCGTCCTTCTTAGTCGCGCAGCAGAGCAGAACAGCTCAGCCAACCTTTCGGCTGAGCGAATTATCGAGCGTGGCGATCTTCGCCCGCTCGTCCAATTCATCATCTTCCAACTATCGAAATCAAAAATCATGTTTATCCCCAAAACAGTACTCCAGGCTTTTCGCAAGTTTGCGAACGCCTTTCTTGACAGACCGATTCGGAAGCTCGCTTCTGACATCGGGCTTCACGCTACTTCAGATGGCTGCACAATGCAAATGTCCGTCGCTGGGCGGTCTATAAACTGCTCCGTTGCCTGTAAAGATGGCGACGAACCGTTGGCCGAGTCGGTGAGCATTTCATCTGATTTATTTGAAGAGCTAGCCCAATCCACTGGCGACATCGAATTCGGTCCGGTTGAATCGACCGAGAACGGCAGTCGCTTCATCGTTCGCTGGCAAACGGGCTTGGCTATTCGGCACGCGGAATTAGACTCTCGCGAGCCCGCAGCACTTGTCGGCGGCAGCATTCCCTTGAGCAATATCGACTAGCGGTTCCTACCTTGTCTGGCCAACGCTGTTGAGGTGGCCGATGAGATTTCGAAACGATACGCGCTGAGTTGTATCCAGTTAGACGGTCGCGATGGGACAATGGCTGCAACGGACGGCAGCCACATGGTGCTGTTCGACGGATTTGACTTCCCGTGGAAATCGGAGGCAATTCTTGTCCGAAAAAGTCGACTGTTTGCACTTAGGGATTTCGTAAGACTCAACGACGTTTCCGTTGGGTTCCAGGACAAGGCAATCGTTATTGCATCCGGACCATGGCGATTCACGATGCCGGTCGAGACGGATGCCAAGTTTCCGAATGTCGGTCTGGTGATTCCGGACAGGCAGAGATCAACCAACCGTGTTCAGCTCGATCCTGGCGATCGCGATGCCTTGAGCGGCTGCTTGTCGCAACTGCCGGGTAACACGGAGGAGCTGCAGCAGGTGATCTTGGATTTGAACGGCCATGTTGCGGTGGTCGGCAAGTTCAATCAAGGCACATCATGCACAGTATGCCTGGAGTTAGATTGCTCGTTGCATCTTGGCCCAGACCTGCGTACAGGCACACCGCGACACAACCTTGCGTATGCGGCCAGGATCGGTGCCGACAGTTTATTCCTCTACGGTAAGGATAAGCCGATCCTAGCCTGCGGCCCCAGAACGCAATACGTCTGGATGCCGCTTCGCAACCAAGATTTAACGGTCGATTTGACCCAAACGCAGTGCGTCGGCACCAGCACAGTTGCTGCGTCCTCCAAAAGTCGCAGGGCAAGCTAACCGACCATGAAAATCCAACCCTCCGACATAGGTCGATTTCTCCAGCTTGCTCGCAAGTATTTGAAATCGGCATTTGAGGACGATTTCCAAACAGTCGTCTTCAGCTCTACCGGAAGAAGCTGTTCGATCGCGATGGCAAGGGACGGGTTGATGCTGACCTACCTTTTCAATCGGGTTGACTCCGAGACTAGCGAGCAAGCTGTCGCCTTGCCTTTTGGGCTTTTGCAGGATTGCTCAAACGGCACTGGCACGGTTGAGTTGCACGAGGTCGTCGAAAACGGAGCGCTTTTAATCACGGCCAAATGGAGCGACGGGCTTGTCCGGTGCGAGCGGACGTACGCAACTCAAGAGCCGCCAGAGTATCACTTGCTCCCGGATTTAGCTTGGCACACCGTGGACGAGCGGATGCAACGAAGTGCAGCGACGGAAAGCAACCGAGAAGAAAAGCGGCCCAGCCATCGTTTGGCTAGTTCCCCAATTTCACCCCGAACAACGGTGTTTCATTGATAACAGGCCGTAAAAGACTGCTGGTGGCGAAAGCCACTTGGAGTCTTTTTTAGCTATTGGAAGTTTGGGCCCGGGGGGCGTAGAGCAGGGAGAAGCGTTTCCAGTACCGTTGGAGAGGCCTTTTTCCTAGTCGCATCGCTACTATGAATCGGCAGAAAAACGACCCAAAACTGGGGCGATGTGGAAAACCGCTGACCTGGCACGAACGCGCTCCGGTTTGGGTGACCGGAGCGACTTCGGAGGACGGCCTGCTGCACGAATTTTGTCGGAGTTTCAAGAAATTAGGCGTCCGCCACGCAGCCGATGCACTCTACATCGGCAACTTGGTGGTAACGACCATTGAGGCCGTGTCGGCTGCTATTTATCTCCAAAGGTCATGAGCCACTAGGCCGATCAAATCATCAATGTCGTGATCTTGGATCTCGGCGTCGATTCCCACACGACTATTGATCGATTTGGTTGAGGTAACGTCCGTACTTCGGCCAACGCTGACTGAAGCCTTTGGCTCTTCCAACGCCTTTTCAAGGACACTCATGAATTCGTCCGTAGTGCGAACCTTCGATTGAACTTGTTGCAATGGAACAGATCCATCATTGGCTGTTAATCCGTTGAACCAGGTCATAGGAACTGGTCCGATACTTGGCGATTGAGAATCCATTGATTTCCCAACTGAACTAGCTACTGGCGGTGGTGGATCGGCGATACCTTGTGGGTTGGTATTGCCTGCAGCGAGGGCCCAGCTGGAATTGGCTGACTTGCTACCCGTCGTTAGTCCGGCAGAGTTGTCGTACTGATAGACTTTCTTCGTGCCGCTATCGACGATCCAAAGGTGCGTTGGGTTGGATGGATCTAAGGTGATGCCTGTTGGGCTTGATGCACCGGACGTGGAGATCGTCCAGCTACCAACGTATGTTCCGCCGATGGTGTACTTGAAGACTTTGTCCGTTGAGTTGTCATTGACTACCCATAGGTAGTTGCCATCGGTGACGATGTCTTTAGGCGAAGTATTACCGCTATTCAAGCTGAAGCTGCTCGTGGCGAGAGGACTGCCGTTGGTCAACGAGGCAGCATTAGCATAGCGATAGACTTTATCGGTCTTGTTGTCGACCAGCCAAACATCGGTGCCATTGGTCGATATCCCTTCGAGTTGGGCCGTTGACTGCAGTCCACCCGCAGCCCAAGAGCCTTTCAAAGCGCCGCTTGTATCGTAAATATAGACACTCTTGTTCGCATCGACGACCCATACTTTTGTCCCCGCCGCTGTGCTTACTGCACCACGTGGTGCAGTGTTGCCGCCGGCCAACGCGTAGTTCTCGACCGAAGCACCGGTGTCTCCGTATTCATATGTTCGATCCGTGGCCGCGTCGTTCACTACATAGAACTTGGTGAAGGGATCGTTATCGATGATCGACGCAATACCTTGACCAACTGCAATCGTTGCTCCCATTGGATTCGACAAGTTGACTGTAAATGTCTCCGTCAGCTCAGTGGTTGTATCGTCCAACGTCTGAATCAGAATAGTCTTGGAAGTTTCGCCGGGTGCGAAGTAGACCGTTCCGGAAGCTACAGCCGCGTAGTCACTGCCTGCGATGGCAGAACTGTCGGCCGTCGAATAGCTAACAGTAACTGGCAGCGAGCTTGCATGGTCGAGCGTGATGGTAAAGGCTTCTTGCGAAGCGGCGCCGTACCTAACATACTTCGTTTGCATGTTAGAACTGTTGTTTGCGTTAAATTTGACATATAAATTTCCAACTGCATCCCATGCCAATCCGCCTGCGCCATAGGGAACTGTGTTCTGCGCAACAGTGTCATTGAACGATCCGGTAGTTGAGTTGTATCGATTCACTAGTCCATTGTTGTGACTTGAAACGTAGAGATACCCATCGGAACGGAAGGAAAGCGCCATCGGACCACCCAGTCCTCCTAAACCTGCTGGGACAAAAGTGTCGATAAAGGCACCAGTTGTTCCGTTGTAACGAAGTACGGAATTCGTGGCGAAGCTACCGACGTATAAATTGCCGTCTGGGCCGAATGTCAATGCTAGCTGTGCGTTACTGAGTCCTCCACTACCCTGTGGAACAAAGATCGAGCCTGTCTGTCCGAGTCCAGGCAATGGCGCACCAGGGGACGCGCCATTCGGTCCTTGGAATCGCAGAATACTTGAACCTGCCCCCGTGCTAACAATAAGATTGCCGACCGTGTCGAATGTCAACCCTTGCGGCGTGACCGCGCCCGAAGAACTAGATAGGAACTCGTCGACCACATTGGTTGTCATGTTATAACGAAGCACATTGTTCGACAACTGACCAGTCACGTATAGATTGCCGTCTGGCCCAAATTTCAGCCCCCAAGCAGCATGCAGCCCGAAGCTGCCGCTGGGTATTACCACACCCAAATATGCGCCCGTCTTACCATCATATTTTTGAACGTCGTTGGTAAATCGACTCGCGACATAAAAATTGCCGTCAGGTCCAAACTCGCAATTCTTCCCAGAGCCCAATTGACTTTGTCCCGACAGAAAATCATCAAAGTAGCGAATCTTCGTGTTTCCTTCCGAGGCAGACGCGTTGCTGATGGAAATTGCTGCATCATCATTGAGAATAGCTGCCACGCCCATGACGGCGGTGGCGCCAGAGGGAGTGACAATCAATCGAAGTGTTTCACTTCCCTCACCTGAACTGTCGCCGTTGACTGTCACTTGCACAACCTTTGTCGCTTCCCCATCAGCGAAAGTGACGGTTCCCGTGGTCGCCACGTAGTCAGAACCTGCAATTGCGGAATCATCAGCAGTCGCATAGGCGACCGTCATTGAGCCACTGAGACTTCCGTTTCGCTGTATAGTGAAGTTCATTGGCGTTGTCGCTCCTGTTGAGCCCTCAATCGACGTAGGATTACTTACCGAAACAGCGTTAATCACTTTGCCGTCGCTACCCGCCTTGAAGATTCCTAGTACCTCTCCTTGCGAGAGAGCTCTACTATAAACGGAAAGTTCGTCGATCAGTCCGTTAAATGGCACGCTAGTTGTTGTGCCTGGATAGCCGCCTGTATTTCCAATGCCAATACCAGGATGATTCGCGGTCTGCAGATCACCGTATGGCTTCACATCCGTTGTAGACTGCGCCGCTAACGTTCCATTCACGTAAAGACTCATCAAGCCTGTGTCGCTATCAAATGTTGCTGCCACATGGGCAAACTGGCCTGCCGCGAATGGAGTAACAATCGTTGATCCACCTGTTGCGAGTGGATTAATACTGAATTGTATGGACCCATCGGATCCGGTGTTCAACATAAAAGGGAAACCGGAGTCATCTCCCCGATCAAAAATAACACCGTTAGTAGAAAATGCATTGACCTTGATCCAACCTTCGATCGTCAAGGACCCCGTCAGTTTCAGGCTTTCGGAATCAGCGACTTGAACGCGATCGTCTACGCCATCGAACTTGAAGGATTGCCCTACTTCGCCAGCCGCGTAGGTTGCTCCGTTGTAGAGTGTGGCGTTGTTCAGCCCCATGACATCTGCACCATTACCGTTAGCTGACCACCAACTAACCAGTCCTACCGGAGCTGCAACTGCGGTCAGCAATGCCCTTGCTTCCAATTGCTCCATGCGAAGGGGGCGCTCATTTCGGATCTGTGGGCGTGTTGCAGACCGGGAATATTTACTAAGTAAACGTTTCATGGATTGTTCCTGTTCTTCGGTCTGCGTTAAACTAGAAGCCATCCCTCCAACGCGCAGACAGTGCGTCGGAGAATTGGAGAGGTCGGTGAGGAACTTGCTTGGCCGTAAGGCCTCACCGGCCGTTTTAATATTCGTTTCAACAACGCCTTCTTCCGAAGATAGCTCTCGACCTTGCCCCAACACCTTGCGAGTGTCGGCAAGCGAGCTCGTTATCGTGCGTAGTAAATCGTTGCTCCGATCATGTGGGCCAATGCGATCCAGTAATTTTTGCAATCGGTCCCGCGATTGAGTTAGCATCGACATGCCTTCGGTTGCTTGCCCTTGGGCAACCTCGATGGCACCGAGGTTCTGCTGGGAAGCGGCCATTCCTACTTCGTACTCCAGCATGTCGGGATACTCTGACTGCAATTGCTCCCACAATCGAAGTGCCGAGTCGCAGGTCTCATGGGCCATGACTAACTCATCGAGTTCCTTGAAAGTGTGCGCAAGCTTGGTAAACGAAGTCGCGAGACGGGACTTGACCTCGGGCGATTCCGGATGCCGTTTGGCAAAAGCACTCAAGATCCGTATCGACTCTTCACAATGCTCCCTGGCAACGGATAAGTGTGGGGAGAGTTTTTCTAATGTTTCGCCCAGAGACTGATGGCTTTGTGCCCATTGAATATAAGCCTTCTTGGATTCGGGTTGCTCTTTGGCAAGTTGTTTCAGCAAACCAATCGCAAGTTCATGAAATGGGATGGCTTGTTCGGCTTGATCCCATGCAAAGCGGTTGGCTAAGTTCTGATAGCCCAGGCTCAAATACTCGCGGAAAAGAGTTTGCTCCGGGAATCGATCGGCTAACTCTTGCCAGATTTCGATCGCTCGCTCAAGCATTTCACGGCCGTCAAGTTCCTGTGAGCCTACTCCTACATTCGTATAGCTTTGCGCCAGTTCTAGATGCAACAAGTCGTTATCAGGATTCTCTGAGACTAGTTGTTGCCGCAATGCCAATGCATGTTGTTCGTATTCGAGCGATTCGCTACGGGCTCCACGCGTGCGGTAGTGGTCTGCTAAGTTGACCAGGACTTTGGCTAGGCTTTGGCGGTAGTCAATCCTTGCGGTATTATCGGCGGACAATTGGTCGAAGATTTTGGCGGATTCCTCGAAGGCGGCGAGGGACTCATCGAATCTGCCTAGGTCTCGCTTGACACCGCCGAGTTGATTCAATGTTTCCGCGCGAGCTGCTCTGGATTGCTCATCAGTAGGAGAGATTTTATGGAGCTGATCGTAATAAGGTAACGCCGCTTCGAGAAGACTTTGTCGCAGTTGGCGGAAGCTTGGATGATCGAGCCGCTCGTCTTGCGTGACTCGGAGTAAGTACGTATCAACGGCTTCCTTTGCGATTCGATAACGTTGGTCGAGTTGCTTCTTTGCGATTTCCGTTTGTGCTTGCGAGTCACGAGCCCGCATGGCCTGCCAAGTGGCAACGGCTGTGCCGATGATCAAGGCCGCAGCCACCAGCGTTGCCGCGGAAAGCGATGCGCGATTTCGGCTGGCTAATTTGCGGAATCGGTAGAGGGTCGATGGCGGGCAAGCCTGTACGGCTTCGTCATCGAGGAAACGTTGCACATCGTCCGCGAATTCGTTGGCTGTGTCGTAACGTCGGTTGCGGTCCTTCTCAAGAGCCATCATCACGATCCAATCAAGCTCACCACGAAGTTGATGGCTAAGCTTGCGTGCATCGACGTTGCGATTATCGGAAAGGGTGGAGAGGGCTTTGGCATCGAGCGTGCTTACACGCAGACTTGGTCGAGGTGGATCGACTTCGCGAATCATGCGGCGCATTTCGTCGTAGCCCGCGTCGCGAAGCGCATCACTTTCGAAGGGTGTGTGGCCTGTGAGGATTTCGTACAGCAAAACTCCGAGCGAGTAGATATCGCTGCGTGTATCGATATCGATGCTGCTTTGGCCCGCTTGTTCGGGGCTCATGTAGAGCGGCGTGCCCACCATTTGATGGAAACCCGAGTGCAGAGTTTTCTCAGTCAATTGATGGCCGATGGCTTTGGCGACACCGAAGTCGATTACTTTTGGGACAGGAGTAACGTCATGCATTTCGACCATGACATTGCTGGGCTTGATATCGCGATGGATTAAGCCTTTTTGGTGTGCGTGTTGAACCGCTTGACAGACGGTGATAAACAATTGCAAGCGATGTTTAGTATCGAGCTTGTGGTTGTCGCAGAACTCGGTGATAGGTGCTCCTTTGACCAGTTCCATCACGAAATAGGGACGGCCCGCATCCGTTGCGCCGGCGTCTAGCACTTTGGCGATGTTGGGATGATTCATCATGGCCATCGCTTGTCGTTCGGCTTCGAAGCGGGCCACGACCTGCTGGGTGTCCATACCGGCCTTGATGACTTTCAAGGCAACCATTCGGCGGACAGGCTCTTTTTGAGCAGCCATGTAGACGACGCCCATGCCACCCTCGCCGATTTGCTCGATCAGTTTGTAGGGACCGAT
>JANMHA010000246.1:0-1779 GCA_031374925.1 Pirellula sp.
CGGTGCCGCCGAGCTGCGCGTTTTGCATGCCTGCGGGGCCGGATGTGCGTTGGGGTGCGTTTTGGAGGATGTATTCGCGGATCTGCTCGAATTCGGCTCGGGTGTATCGATCTGTTTCATGCACTCTAGGATCGAGATTGATTGCTTGCAGTGAGACATGCGATTGGGGCAAGCGCAACTGCGAAATGCGTCGAAGAACAACACGGCGCGAGATGACAGCGAGGTAGGTTGCCAAAGAGCTTTTGCCTTGAAAACGTCGCAGAATGGCGAAGTCTTTGTCCAGCAAGGACAGGAAGACATCAGCCACAAGATCATCTCGAAGATCCTGTGGCAAGGCTATATTCCTGGCGGCTGTCGTGTGTGTAATGATATGGATCACGAGACCTAAAAAGCGGTCGGTGAAGTTTTCCCAAGCGTCTGGGGCCTTGGCAAGGCAATCACGCAGAAGTTCTCGATCAAGATGGGAAAGAGCCACGTTTATCTGCTTGCTTGGTGGATTGCATCGGAGTCGGGGGATTGTATTGACCCGAATGAGATCGTTGTAACGCTCATAACGGTGTCGCGGGAATCTCTCAATATTAGGTGCAAGCGATGCCGACAGCAAGCAGATTCGGGTTCCTTGACACCCCAAACAAGGATGCCTAACATGCCGTTGAGGAAGTTTGGGTGTTCTGGGCGGTGTTTTAGACGCCGAGCTGAACCCTTCAAGGTATCCTTATTCAACTGCTTCGAATCGGTTTCTCCTTCAAATTTAGCGGACTGTAGAAAGGTTTTTTCAGCCATGGCCCACATTGTTACCCAACCTTGCGTTGGCTGCCGATATACTGACTGTGTCGTGGTTTGCCCCGTTGAATGCTTTTACGAGGGCGAAAAGATGCTTTATATTCATCCCGAAGAGTGTATCGACTGCGAAGCGTGTGTGGCGGAATGTCCAGTCGAGGCCATCTTCCACGAAGATAATGTGCCGGAAGAGTGGAAGAATTACATCGAAATAAATGCGGAAATGGCCTCAAAGTCCAAGGTGATCACCGAAAAGAAAAAACCGCTTGCGGAATCTTAAAGGAACCGAGCAACTGCACAATTCGGGATCTTAGTGGGACAGATTTGCACAGTTGGGCTCAAGTTGAGGCGAAAATCGACCGATCTTCTCGGGCCGCTCCACTGGAAACGATTACGCTTGGTAAGAATAAGCGTTGACAGTGCCGAACCTTGCGTTACGATTTCCGCTCCAAAATTTGGGTTGCCTAACCTGGCAATCCGAACATTGCGCGTGTAGCTCAGTTGGTTAGAGCGCGTCGCTGATAACGACGAGGTCCCTGGTTCGAGTCCAGGCCCGCGCATTGGAAATACCAGCTCGATGGAAAGGCGGCAATTCGGCTTTCCAAAAAGGTAGAGTGTGGTAGATTTACTAGCAGCGCGGTAGCTTGGCATTCAGGCTGTCGCGAAACCGGGGGGTGTAGCTCAGTTGGGAGAGCGCTTGCTTTGCAAGCAAGATGTCATGGGTTCAAGTCCCTTCACCTCCACTCGGGAATCAATCTAGAAATTAACTTTGGAACAGGCCTTGCGGCCCGTACCGAAATCTGGATGATTCTCGCTCCCGTGACCGGGACACTCGCTGAGGCGAGGAAAACGGTTGTAGGGAAATTGATCTTTGACAACATGGTTGGATTGGTAGATGGCATCTTAAAGTTCATCAGCTCAGGACTGTTTAGGCGGTTTTGGGAGTGGATGGACAATGCAATTTAGTTTGAAACCGGTTCTGTGATATCCGCTGGTTTG
>JANMHA010000258.1:0-2537 GCA_031374925.1 Pirellula sp.
CTTCTTCGTACTCAAGCACCTTGGCTCCGCGCGGCGCAAAGAGTTCCACCAGCGATTTGGCGAGCGGCGGCACCGGTTGCAGTGTGATCTGTACGGGCTTGTGTAGATCGATTGCGGGCGGCGATGCTGGCACAGTGACGAGTGGCACATCCTTCGGCTTATCGATCGCAGCCGTGATCAAGTGCAACACGTTGATCAACGGCAGGACGATGCTCTCTGGCTTTGGGTCAGCGCGACATGCCATCGAAATACCCAGAGGTTCGCCAGCTTCCGACACCAGCAAGCTGCCGTATTCCGACAACGGAAATGTGACGTCAGTCTCAATCAGCTTGTTTGAGCCTTCTTCACCCAGAACCACAGTGGTTGAGGTGACTTGTCCCCTGCGCAGCTCTTTGCTTGCTGGAGAGGGAACAAGGATCACCCGATCGAACACTCGTGCCTCGCGACTCTTGGCGAGCGAGATTGCCGTGACGGGCTGAGGTCTTTCGATCTTCAGAACACCGAACTTGAGCGACTCGTCACTGGCAACCATTTGCCCCACAACCTCTTGTTGATCCGCGAATCGAACCGCGAACTGCATCAGCTTCGATTGACTCGGCAGCAATGGAATCACGATGTAGCCGCGTGAATCGACCACAACTCCCGCATGTGAGACGGGCTTGTTGGCCGGATCTCCGTCCGCAGGCTCGATGCGAGTGACCGTGACGATCGACGCCGTCAACGCTTGGATCACTTCTGGCAACTTGGCTTCGTCTCCCGGTGCTGGCTCGGCCCTCGTGGACTCTCGGCTTGGTACCATCGATGTTGGAGCATTTGGGTCTCCATACAAGTTTGTTTGTCCCCTTAGCCGAGACAGGGCTGCCTTGATCCCGTTGTGGACCTCTGGCGTCCCTTGCACAACCAACGCGAGCATTTCTGCGTTATAGGCTGCACGAGTTACTTTGCTTTCCAACGATGGCGGATCGACGTTGAGACGAAGATAGCTCAGCAGCAGGTCAACATGTTGCTTCTTTCTGTCTTTCGACCAGATGGGGAGGTCGGCGATGGAATAGGTCTTCACCAACTTTTCCATCGCTAGGTCCTCGTCAGATTGGGCAGAATTGGCTCGCAAGTCGCTGTTGGAATGCGCCTTGTCCTTAGCTACTTCCTCGGCAGGTGAGCCAGAATTGGCTCGCAAGTCGGTAAAGATTTGAGCAATTTGTTCATGCTTCCTGGCGTCGCCGCGAACGACCAACATACCTCGGCCCGCGTCGTAGGTACCGATCTTGTCTCCGCCGTTCTTCGTCGAATCCACTCTCGCCTCAAGGTAAAGAGTGAGCAGATCAATGTGCTGAGAGGTTCCGTCCTGAGACCAAAGCGGAAAGTCCTGGATGGCGTACGACCTCACGACGAGTGGAACAGCGGCTTCTAGGCCGTTGGCTTCACGAATGCGCGTCCGCAGCAGGTCGGCGAGACGAGGGGTGCCGGATTCCCGATGCTTGAGTTCACGCAATTGTTTCAACAGATCGCGAATCGCGGCATGGCGAGCGCCTGTCTGACGCACAACGATGCTGGAATTCCCGGTATATGGCGCGATTCCGATTCTGAATTCGCCTTCTTTCCACGAATTCGGTTCAATGGTTTCGACGATCAGTGAACAGAGCTGTTTTAGTTCGGAATCGGCCTGCTCGTTGGTGGCGCCTCCAATCAGTTCGCTGACGTCGTACCTCACATTGGTGATCGCTGGGTCGTTGGCTTCACGACTGCGCGTCCACAACAAATCGCCGAGTCGAGGAGTACCTGATTCCACTTGAGCGGCTTTGCCTGTCGTCCAGGCACCGCGGATTTCCTTGTCAACCAACCGAAGCGACATTTTGCCGCTACGATCATCGCCTGTTCCCCAAGTCCCGTTGAACCGACATTCGACTCGCGACCACTTCAAGTGCAGTTTGCCCGCTTGCCCTTTGCTGGAGCCGGGAAGTCCCGCAGATCCACCCCCACCGAAAATGCTGCTGGCACGACCGGGAGTTACGTTATCCGTTGCGGGCTTGTCTTTGCTGACGCCGCTGAAAGTCCCCTCGTAATGCCCAGGCTCTTTTGATTCGAGAACGACGGTTCCCCATTCGTCGCTGGTCCATTGTCCGCTGATGTCGGGCGCTTCCGTCGCTTGCAGCAGCACCAGCCCCAGCAAAGTCATTCCAATAGTTCCAAGCATGGCAATCAGTCCTTTCCGAGTGACGTTGAATATCGAACGGCGGCCAGCGGCGTGGGGCACCAGGGACGCTGGCAGCGGCACGGACGTGGGTTGCTGAAGATGCGACAGGCATTGCTCCAGCAGTTGGCTGACTTCGCTCGCCGAGGCAAAGCGCTGGACCGGGTCTTTCGACAGCAATCGCCCGACGATGTGGCAGAACCACGGCGGCAGTTCGGGTGCGAGCGAGGCAATCGCAGCGGGCTTGTCGTCGACGATCCGCCGTAAGGTTGCAATCGTTGAATCGGATCGGAAGGGCGATACACCGGTCGCCATCTCGTACAGGACACAACCGAGGCTGAAGAGG
>JANMHA010000325.1:0-10598 GCA_031374925.1 Pirellula sp.
AGCGAGGAAAAGATTTTAAAGACTGGATCAAGGAACGGTTGATAGGCCCGGGGCCAAAGTATGTTCCACCAATTCTATTGCCAGCCGATTTCTCTACGAAAATCTTGCTAAATTGATGGACTGTCTCGGTAAACACGTACAAGATGCCACAGACCGTCTTCGCTCTTCCAAAAACATGGCGGATGTATTCAATCAATATTGATGCCAGCTTCGTGCTCCTTGCGCTCATCCTGAAAGTCTCCTTGACCGTTTATTCTAAGCTCTGGGCGCGCCCGGAATCACGGCACCACCTCAAGTACTGGGAATGGCACTCTACAACAGAGCGCTCGCCTACTCCGCCGTTCACGAAAGTGATAAGGCGTCAGAGGATCTGACAAGGGCGCTAAAAATACCCAGTCTGCCCGAAAACATAAAAGTTGCGGCAATTCAGCGGCAAGAACGAATTCGAAGAAGGGAAGCATAGCTCCATGTCCACATTGGGAGACTATCGGCTTTCGGCTGCGACTGACGGGGAATGGAATAGGCTGGTTAACAGAAGTTGGTCAGCAAATACCTGTGAAGGGAGGCATCAGGTGGGCTGAACTCTCAGGATCTCTTGTCGATCGGAGAATTCTGGTTTACAACGCGAGTGATTCCAGTGTCCAAAATCAACCCATTCGGAAACCACTGATGGGTTAATACAAATTGGGTTTTACAGTAAATACGTCACAACTTTTGCAGCAGCAGCAAATCGACTAATTCTTCTCACCCTTCGTGCTTTTTCTGCTGTCGGTTATGCTTGTGGTAGATACGGTGAAATCGCCGCTCCTGCTCTTTGCGTGCGCGGGCGGCGCGGCCGT
Organism: Pirellula sp.; assembly: GCA_031374925.1. Lineage (GTDB taxonomy): Bacteria > Planctomycetota > Planctomycetia > Pirellulales > Pirellulaceae > JBKCUI01. The sequence goes on from JANMHA010000325.1 coordinate 840, forward strand.
CCGTCCGGGACTCTTCGTAGGCTAGCTCACGGCGCAACTTCAAGAAGCTGTCGTAGCGGGCCCGATCCAGCCGCCCGTCGGCCAACGCCTGTTGCACGGCGCAGTGAGGCTCGTGAACATGAGAGCAGTCGGTGAAGGGGCAGTCTTCCTCGAGCCGGGCAATGTCGTCAAAGGCGGCGCTCACATTGGCGCTTTCGGCCCAGAGTTGCAATTCGCGGATACCGGGGCTGTCGATCAGCAACCCGCCCGATGGCAGTGCCACTAGTTCTCGCCGCGTCGTCGTGTGCCGGCCGCGATCATCATCGTCACGAACTGGGCTGACCTCCTGACGCTCTATACCGAGCAGTCGGTTTAAAAGCGTGGACTTGCCGACGCCCGACGAGCCTAGCATGACCGCGGTGCGACCATCGGATAAGTACGCAGGCAGGACGTCGAAACCCTCGCCGGTAAAGGCGCTTATCGCGTGAACTGGCACGTTCCCTAATCGGTCAGCTAGGTCAGCGACGGCGGCAGCAGGCGAGTCGTGCAAGTCACACTTGGTTAGCAGCAAGACTCGTTCGCATCCCGTCAAATCGGCCGCTGCGAGGAATCGCTCGAGGCGGCTAGGGTTAAGGTCCCGATTGAGAGAGGTGACCAGAAAAATAATGTCAAGGTTGGTAGCGAGCAACTGTTCCTCGCCGGAGTCGCCAGCTGACCTGCGTGAGAGCTTATTGGTGCGTTCCAGAATGGCTTCGATCACTGAAGGGCCCGCGTTGGTCGACGGGCGAAGCGCAACCCAGTCACCGACGGCGGGGAAGTCTGCTCGCCCAACGGCGAGATGGCGAAGCTTTCCGCTGATGAGGGCGACGCCTTCCCCTTGCGGCCCATGGTAGTGGTAAAGGCCCTTGTGTTCGACGCTGATGCGGCCCGGCAAACATCCTGCCTCCGCGTGTCTTTCAAAGACCACCGACCAGTCGTTATTCCAGCCCCAACGATTCAAAGTTTCCATGCGATCATTCCGCTACTGAAGTGGGCTACAGTTTTGTTGGTCGACCATTAGGACAAGGGCGGCCCGATATCGGTTCGCGGTTCTTATTGAAAAGGAAACAACCAGGGTCCTATTAAAAGACGGTGAAAGCAGCATAAACTGTGGATACTGAAACTACTGGCCAAAGACACCGACCTCGACCCGCTCCGCGAACGCGAGGATTTCAAACAACTGTTATTGCAATTGGAGGCTACGCAACCGAACGCCGCTGAACCAGTACCACCAAATACTCAGGAAAAATAAACCGATAAACCATGAATTCATTTCCACAGTGGGTGCAAACGACTGGAAAGCAAAGGGAAAAGAAGTACGACAGCACAATTCTGTGGACTTGGGAAAACGTTGGTGGTCGGTGAATTACGTGAAATGAAGCCTGGCCAACTGCGGAATGGGAATCGGTCTGTGCCTGCCGAATCGGCTAGCTTCATGTCCACATTGGGGTTCGATCGGTTTTCGGCAGCGACTGGCGGGAAGGCGACAGGCTGGTTAACAAGGCGACCGTCAGTGAAGTTTTATCGGAACAGTTCTTGAAAACCAAAGCGATCAAACCCGTAATAGAAGTTGGACAGCACATGACCGTGGACATGGGAAACTGGCTGGGAAGCCGGGAATCGAGGACGACGAGTTGAAGGCCAATTCCCCCCTTACTGTACATCTTCTGTGAAGATGCCGTCGACAACGGCAGGCTGTGAGCAGGTAATACCTTTCCCGACCGACAAGCAAATTGAGAATTGTTGGGCAAATTTCTCGTGTCTACAGCATGAGTTACTCGACATTCGTTAACCTTTAAATGCGCGAGAGACCAAAAACAAGTTCGACCGTGATGATAGTCAACCGAACCATGTGTTGTACGATTCCGCGACGCAATATGCCTGCATTGCGATTTCGTTCCGGTCGTCAAGATGTGTTTCACGCTTTGCCAAGTCCATTGCTGGTGCTAATTGCCACATTAGCTGGCAAGGAGATTTTCGGATGCTCGGCAGGACGCATACGGATGTATCAACTCCTGCGAATATTTCGATTCCCTCCGACTATCTGCTTCCAAATCCACAAGGATGTGCCACCAGCTTATTCCCAGATTAGCTGGCTGGCTTCACGGTCATCTCATCTACGTGGAAAGGACGTCGACTGCAGGAGGCACGCAAGTTGTCGGTGGGATTTCCGAATGTGAAAGTAGCGTACGCCTGCAGGATCGGCCTAGCCAGCAAAAGGCGTCTGCTTGTGCAAGTGTCCGATTCCTTCCAAGACGCTGCTTCCATATGCGAGAAGGCAAGCGTCTTGGAATCGAATAGGCTAGGAACAGAAGTACGGCAGTCCAATCCCGTGGACGTGGGAAACGTTGGGAATTGATGAATTGAGACAGGTAGATCGTTCCAAACTGTGGACTGCGATTTGGTAGGAGCCGACGGAATCGGTCGGATTCATGTCCACATTGGGTGCTTTCGGTGCGAGGTAGCTTCTGGCGGGAATCCGACAGACTGTTTAACAGAAGTAGGAGACAGCACATCTTCTGTGGACATCCCGTTCGCCTCAGGCAAGTTGGAATCGAGGCTGTTACAATTGCGGTGGTCCAGAATCGCGGCTGCTGAAGCCATGCGTCGTATTTTGGTCGAGCAAGCCCGGCGCAAGTTAGCCGTTCGGCACGGAGGCGAGTGGAATCGAATCTCCAAACTCGACGAAGATCCTGTTGCTGACGGAGAAGCCGAACAGACCGTCATTATCCACGATTTGCTAGACCATCTCGGGACAACGCATCCTCGCCAGGTCGAAGTCGCTAACATGCGAATGTTTCTGCAGCTGACTTTTTCTGAAATAGCCGAAGTACTGGGTTTGTCAGCAGATACAACGGAATCCGACTGGAATTTTGCTCGTGCCTGGCTTAAGCGAGAATGGGACAAAAACCAGATCGATCGATCAATCTAACAAAATCTATAAAATCTTCCCGGTTTTCAGCCGGAAATTTCGCACTGTTAAGTAGGTGAGTTCTTTTCCTGCTTAGTGGCCGAGGTGAACAATGACCGAACACGACATTTTTACTGCAGCAATCCAGCTAACGGGTGACCCGCGATCTGCGTTTCTGGCGGCAGCCTGCGGTCAGGATGCTAGATTGCGAGAGCAGGTGGAAGCCCTACTGCGGGCACACGGCGATTCCGGAGGCATCCTACCGCGACAAGCCGATCAACGGCTCAAAGACCAACGCCTGGAAGCCACACAACTTGCGGTGAGTCAGGCCGCAACCGGGACGATGATCGGTGGCCGCTATAAACTGATCGAAGCCATCGGCGAAGGGGGCATGGGGACTGTCTGGCTTGCAGAACAGCGGGAACCAGTCCGACGGAAAGTTGCAGTGAAGCTGGTCAAGGCGGGAATGGACTCCAAGAGCGTGCTGGCTCGCTTCGAAGCCGAGCGCCAGGTTCTAGCCATGATGGACCATCCGAACATCGCCAAAGTCTTTGATGGAGGCATGACCGAGCAGGGACGACCATACTTTGTGATGGAATTCGTCAAAGGCGTTCCGCTGACGGAGTATTGTGATCAAGCTCGCTTGTCGCTGAAGGAACGCCTCAATCTGTTTGTTCCGGTCTGCCAAGCAGTGCAGCACGCGCACCAAAAGGGGATCATTCATCGCGACCTGAAACCAGGCCCGCCACAATCTGCAGACGCTCGTTGAGCAGTTTCCCGCCGAGCCCGTTTATCAACACTTCCTGGCGGATTGCCGCAACAAACTGGGAAACGATCTGAATGGCCAAGGCGAGACCATAGCAGCACAGACCTCGTACGAAGAAGCTCGCGATATCTTGCAGAAATTGGTCGAAAAGTTCCCTGCCGTGCCCGCATATGAAAATTCCCTTGCGGAAAACCAACTAAGACTGGGCGCCCTGCTGCATAAGCAAGCCGATACGACTACAGCCCGAACCGTATACGAACAGGCGGGTGACATTCAGAAGAGGCTGGTCAAGCAGTTTCCAGCCATCCCCACGTATCAAGCCTCCTTGGCGGGGACCCACAGCATGCTCGGGAGCTTGCTTCGCCATATGGGTGAGAACGAAGCCTCACGGACCTCGCATGAACAGGCCTGCGATATAAGGCAGAAGTTGGTCGAACAGTTCTCAATCGTATCATCGTCTTGGGAGATACGACGAAGCAATCAATGACCTGGACCGGGCGATAGAACTCAATCCACCACAGCTCATGTCGTTATTGCGCTCCGATCGTGCCCGCTCCAGGGCGCAGACCGATAAGACCACGGAAGCGCTCGCCGAAGCGATGGAGGTTGCCAAGGCCGATCCCAAACAGTCCGGCGAGTATTACAACCTCGTCCTATTCAACCTCGGCTGCGTCTATGCCATCACCAGCAGCAAGATCGCGGACAAGCAGCAGGAGTACGCCGACCGTGCCATAGAACTTCTGAAGAGCGCGATTGCAGCAGGCTACAACAAGATCGATTCACTGGCCAAGGACCCCGACCTCGACCCGCTCCGGGATCGCGACGATTTCAAGCAACTGTTATTGAAATTGGAGTCTTCACAACCGAAAGCCAATAACTCAGCATCTCCAACCACTCAGGAAAGCTTACCAGCAAAAAAGGAGTAGACTTTCGCGAATCCCAACAGATGCTGCCTACTCTCCAGACATGTCGAAGTTGCTCACTTTGGATGAGCAGGGTGCAACGAAACTGTGGAATGTGCTCTCCGGCCAGCCGATTGCAGCCCTCGTTGGGACAAAAGGAAGAGGTCCAATGGCATCGAAATTTTCCCCCAGCGGCCGGTTCGTTTCAATCTTGACTGACGAGTCCATTCGTATTTGGGATACACAAACTGGTCAACCAAACAGCGGGTTGCTCGAGCATCGCGGCAAGATTATTGGAAGCGAATTTAACCCGAAGACGGAACAGTTCTTCACATTGTGCGAGGATGGCACAGCCCGACTTTGGGATCTAAATCCGGATTCCACTGCTAAAGAGACTGTAACGCAGACACCAGTCGGCATACTTGAGACAGATGCGGCGGGAGAGCATGTCGCAATCCGTTCGACTCGTTACGGTGCTGGCTGCTTGCTGGCGGACTGATGCTTCGGATATACTTAAGCGGTTTGCGGCGGGGAAACGGGCTAACATCGAGTATTTACCCGTATTGCTCTGCCTTAATGAAGATGAGGAATGTTTTTCTTCCGACATCCTATCGATCAGCTGTTGGACGGCTAGCGAGAAATCGTATGAAAGGATCATCTCAATGAATCTTGACCACCTCCTATTGTTCCATTGTGAACAACGAATAATTCGCAACGAGTTTCGAAAAAAGGGCTGGCTAGTCGGGTTGCTTTGGTGGATGTCCTTTGTCGTATTGACTGGGCCGTCACAAGCACAATTGCGTGAACGGACCGAGATCGCCTTCGAGCAGATTGACGAACTTTATCCCTGCGAAGACTGGCTACTTCCATTTGTATCTGTCCATGAATTCCAGCTGACGGACTGGATCACAGGGTACAAGTCAGCAATACCGTTCTATGGGTTCTTAAAGAGCGAGTCGGACGCAAGTTTTACAGTTATTGGCCCCGACCTGAGGCTTCGCACTTTTGACAAAAGTACGCAGACTTTTTCGTCGGTTGATTTTGCGAAGTATTCGAAACAAGTCTTGGAAAGCAATGATCAACATCATCCTCGACATCCTCAACGCGACGGAAGCAAAGTCGATCGTTGGGTGCAATTGATGGTGTTTGCACGTGCCGCGTACCAACGTAATGAACTCGAATCGTGCGACAACTTTCTGACCATGGCAGTCGTATATCGCCCGAAAGCAAAACTTGACGTCGAGTCAAAGGCAGCATTCGCCAACGCAGCATTTGGAGAAATTCTACTTTTGCTAGGCGATATGAAAGTCACTCGACCACAAATTCTTGCGAGAGTTCAGAAATACTTAAATGCGTTTCAGGACTCACAATATTCGGGTACTGTAGCGGTTCTCGAAGATGACCTTCTTGAGATGGTTGCTCAGGACGCGAGGCATGAAACAGTAGAAAACATTTCAAGCTTGCCCGTGGACAAGCAGATCGATGAATGGATATTTCAATTGAGGGATCAAAATGGAGGTCAATCGCTCGCACCTGGGGTTTGGGACATTTTCTGGAATGACTCACTGCCACACGACGGTGTTGCGAAGGAAGCCATTGGCGATCGCACACAAGATCCCGCCATGCAACTAGTCAAAATCGGAATCAATGCCGTCCCTAAATTGATTGATAGAATCGGCGATTCCATGCCATCACGATCGACTCCGTTTCAGCGGGGATTACACTTTTCCGATAATTTTTTGACGGTTGGAAAATGCGCCGAAATCATCCTATGCAAGATTGCAGGGCAACGATTTGGAGATGGGAAATCTAGCGATTTGGCTCGTGAGCAAGCAAAGGCTTGGTGGGAAGAAATCTCAACGAAAGGCGAAAAAAAGTACTTGATTGAGCGGGTCGAAAGCGGTGGCAATGAAGCCGTCGAATCCTCCCGCTTGATGGTAGCCAAGTTTCCCGAAGTGGCTTTTGATTGCATCTCTAAAGTCATTGATCAATCGAAGGATTCTGGCGTACAAACGAAGTTGCTTGAAGTTGTTGGTCAATTGCCCTTCAATGTGAAAACCGCCGAATACGTTTTTTACCAACTCAAAAACGCTCGTGAACTCGAAACAAGACTTATGGCTGCGCGTCTAATTCTTCCGCGAGACCGTGATGCTGCGATCAACGCCATGTTGCATGAGTTTCACGAGATGGTGACGAACGATGTAGGAGGTCATTGGCCATCCGAGGAACAGGCTTTGATTGCCTTTCTGTCACATTCCGAATCCGTGCATGCCATCAAATCGCTTAAAAACGCCTACGATTCAAGGAAAGCGCCTGAGAGAACATCCATCATTCTGTCGTTTCTCGACAAGTCATTGAATGCAGGGTCGGACCTGCAGCTTTCGGCTCAGATAGAAGAACTCCTCGCGCACGCACTTTCGGACACGACGCAACGACTCGGATATACATTCTCAATGAGTGAAGTGGTCTTTAAAAATCCTAGAAATAGCGAGTTGGCAGGCTACGTTCTTCAAAACGTATTGCCTACTGAATACAAGTTCGATTTCCCCTTGTCTGCCGCGAATGTTGAGAAACAGCGAATGGATGCCATCAACTACTGGCGCCGCAAAAATCAGTTGCTGGAAATCCAAAGCAGCCAAATGCCGTAACTCCGTCGGCCTCAGATCCAAGTGGAGTATTCCGGCCAGCAAGCTTCCCTTCCACACGTGGAAGTAACCGTAGCCTGGATCCAGCTGCTTTCCACAAGGTGGTCCATCCCCAATGTGGACGCGGGATCTGGTCGATTGCTTAACGCCTGCAGGATCGGATAGACTGAGGAGGTTAGCGGCGGGGAATCGTGTTGGATTGGCGCTGGCTCCCATTCCGATCCGCTTCGCTACTGTTGGGATAGATTGCCGCGGAAGGAAAAGGTGTCTGGTACCTTTGATTCGCGTTTGGTGCAAAAGTCGAACGACGGGTTGGCGAGCAGTTTTGCGGTAAGAATGGTTGTGTGATTGCGAGTTCTCTATAGGAAATCGGAACTGAGCATAAACGGTCGAAACAGTCGTATTTCTCTTCCATCGCCGCGAGACTTCCCAACCACAATGTGGACATAGCCGTAGCCGGGATATAGCGCTTTCCAAGTTGGTTCATAGCAACTGTGGACATGGGCACTCGTCGATTCGACTAGTCTTGCTACATCGGATAGGCTGAAACGGTTAGTGGCGGAGAAGCGTGTTGGTGTGTTGGCTCAGGGGCTTTTTGGCCAGAACTCTCGAACGGTGCGTTCCCACTCGTCAGCCATGATTTGATGGCCGCTACGGTTGCCGTCCGTAATCGAGTCACCTTGAAACAGAACCCGCGACCCCTGTTCAAACGCGCCAATAGGCTCAGTCGCAAATAAACCTGTAACGCTTGTCAACAAAATCGGAAGCAAAAAACTCGCTGCGACCAGAAGAGTATTTCGTCGAATCATTCAAAATTCGCACTGGTTGACGTGGGCGCTTGCTTTCTAGCCAAAACGCCCGTTGCGATTCAGTCCCACTGACAGATGAATGCTGCGCCAGGTGAATCGGGTACATCAGCCCATTTCCCTCGCCATTCGGGTCTGTCTTTCATTACGGCCACGAGCAGCAAGTAGTGTTCATTACCGGTGAAATTATTTGGCTCACGATTTTTTTGATTCTTCAAGTCCCAGACCCCCCAGTTGTTAAAACTCAACTTGGTATTTGTGACCCACAACCACTCTCCCTCGCGAGCTTCGTCGGTGGCTCCAAGAAAAGCATCGGCAAGATTGGACTTTTCAAGTTCCGTCACGAGGAAATCGTTGACAGCTGGATTATCGACCACCGCCAGTCGCCCCCCCATTTGTTCACACTTTGCTTTCGCTTGGTGCCAAGTAGATTTGTCGTTGAAGACTTTGTAAGATTTCCCCCGAAACCTGACGGCATCTTGCGGTGTTCTACTGTAACGATTACGAAAAACATCTTTTTCTTTATCAACAAGTGCAGACTCATCATCCTTTCCCGCTTTCGTATAGAGCTTACCGGCAGCAATAAATGCGTCCCCTAATTCTTTAACTGCTTTTTCATATCTGTCCTTAATGGCGATTGGCGTCGCTTTGGGCATTTGATCCGATTCAACGAAGGTCTGCCGTTCAGACAAGGCAGCCTCCTTCCCTTTTCTGTCCCCTTTATTGCCTGCCGCTGTCACTCGTTTATCGATCTCACCAATGACATCCTTTCGGTGCTTTTCCAAGGCACGCTCAAAAGTGACTTTTGCATTTTCCAGTTTACTGCGAATCGGGTCCCCGTCGGACTGCTGTGCAAACACAGAGATCATCGTAATCAAGCCGATACATGAAAATACAAGCAAACGTGTCACTGCTAAATACGATAGGAATCTCATCTTCAATTCTCCGTTTTAGTCCTCAAACAAGCGAACGCTTGTTTGTCGAAACTTGATTTTGACCGCGCAACTGCGACCGGTCTAGCGATGCCGTGCAGGTATTTTTTGAATTTATTTGCTTTTTCTTTTTTCCCACGACTGGTTAGTTGTTCTTGCGATCGCCTGCGGGATCGGCCTAGCAGCAACCTAGCAGCTACCGTAGCAATTGCGAATCCCATCCATGGTGCAAGTGTCCGCTTCCCTACACCGCAATCCTCCCATCCCCATGTTGCCATAGCCGGTCTGGTATGAGCCAGTGGCCTAGCCGGAGCCAGCGTTCGGCCGCTTTCCACAAGCTATACCAAACGCAGTGGACGTTTGCGAGGGCTGCCTAGCTGCTTCCCTTGCACAGGGTTGGCTAGAATCTACGTGGGCTACGGCGCTGGCTGCTTGCTGGAGGAATGATGGATGAGATAGACTGGAGCGAGCATCAGCGGGGAAGCAGGTTTGAATTGGAGTAAACAATGAACCTCGTTCCGCTTCGCTCCAGTTGGGATAGATGGTTATTCGTTCGTAGAAAGAAGCGCAAAACAAGATCACGGGTCTGAGTCACCAGATTTTATTCGCGTGGCTCTCAAACCAAAGCCAGGACTTAGATGGATTCTTTATCGCTTCAGGATTGAGGTAGACCGTTGACGAAAATGCGATCCCTTCGGCTCTCGCTCCGGGAGTTTCTTCTTGTACTCACCTGCGTAGCCCTCGCGTTTACGATCGCGTTGAATCGATTTCGAACTGAC
>JANMHA010000333.1:0-138091 GCA_031374925.1 Pirellula sp.
CAGCTCAGACCTTAAAGTATCGCCTTCCGCTCCCGCCTCGGCCGCCGTAGGCGGTCGAGGGGGGGGCGGAAGGCGGCGGGTCGCGGGGTGTTAAGTTAGACGCCAAAACAAGGTTGAGGGGAGGCAAGCTCCCGCTCAACCTAAGCGAATTGTTGGTGAAAATGCTTCACAGCGTTGCGATTGCGGATTGCTTTTAGCTGCAAGTTGTCGCCCCGCTGGGATGAACCCGGGATGAACCCAGCGGCAGCGATAACGCAGGAAACAAAGAGAAACAACGATGCCCAAGGGGGCAGCAACTAACTGTCCGCTATGTATCTCTCCTATCGGGCATGTATCGCCGACCAAATATTTGCAAAATCCTTTTTCGAATTCATGCGCTTCGGAAACTTGAATTTCGCATTGCTTCTCGAGCAGGCAAAAAAACATTAGCCGTTTCCTTGCTGAATGTCGCACGAATTAAGTCGGCACGTTAATCCACTCGACCGCAAGTAGTGAGTAGAAAATCAAATGGGAATATGCATGAATTTGACCAAGAATCGAAGTCGATCGACCCAATACATCCGAGTTCTGGGTAGCGGATCGCGAAGTGAGCCGAGGTCAGTTTGAATTGTTTATGAGCGACGCATCGTATCCGGAAAATGAAAAGCCAGAAAAGTAGAAGGGTGTAGATAAGGAAATAAGTCCGACCTCGGATCATCCGGCACAGCAAGTCTCATGGCACGATTCGGCGATGTTTTGCAACTGGCTGAGTTTGCATGAAGGCCGTAAGCCTTGCTACGAGCGAGCGGGCACGAAGGACAGAGACTTGAGTGGGGAGAAATACGATGCATGGCGTTTGATTCCAGGCTCAAATGGCTATCGTTTACTAAGGGAGGCGGAATGGGAGTATTCATGTCGAGCGGGGACGCAGACGGAGCATTCGATGGGTAACGATAGGACTTTGTTAGTTAGCTATTGTCAAATGTATCCATCGAAATTAGCGTCACTTTGTGGCGAGAAGCTTCCGAACGGCTGGGGCCTCCACGATGTTCACGGAAACGTCTGGGAGTGGTGCGAAGAATTGTATGACGCTACGGGCTCGGTTCGGGTGGCCCGGGGCGGCAGTTGGAGCCGCGCTGCTGGCGTTTGCCGGTCGGCGGATCGGGGTAGGGACGCTCCGAAGCTTCGCAACAGCCGCGGCTTCCGCGTGGCTCTGAGTCCGCGTGTTAGTTCGCCGGAGGCAGATATCGAGTCGAGGTAGCGCAGCCATTGGGCGTAGGCACGGATCGAGCGTTGCGGAGCAGCGAGAGTAGTAGCCGTAGCCTGATGGCGTAGCGGCTGATAATGATTCGACGAGCGCAGCCAGGCGCTCGATTTTTGGGCCGCATGGGCTAGCCTGGGGTGAAGCGAGTCAGCGAGCGGAACCCCAGGTTGATTCGCCTCGCAAGCCGTGAGTCGCAAAGCGACGGCACTTTGAATCGTCATCATGTTCAAGACCGTGCCGTCGCTTCGCGACTCAGGACATCTTTGGGCTTGGGGCAACCAGGGGTTCCATTCGCTTCGCGAACACCACCCCAGGCTATTGGCTGCCGTCGAGTTGCGACTAAAATCGATCGACGCACCGGTGCTGTTTGGCGGAGAGCAACTCGCACCGGTCACCCCAAGCGGAGCGACCTCTGAACCGCGCAAGGCGAAATTGTGGTCTGCGATACAAACTCCAGGCTCGGGAGCGCGATTGATCGTTCACGGGGTGCGGCCGTGCGTTTCAGCAGCGACGGCGCATCGACTTCATCGAGCGCTCGTGCGCAGCGGGCGATCCGAACTTCGCCTCGGAGCGCGCCCACATCTTCTCGACGGTTTGGGCGACATCCGGTGTCTTGCAGGCGGTGTCGCCGTGGTCGACGGTCACCTCGCCGATTCTCTTCGCCGCAGCGAGCACGGCCTTCCGCATCGCGAAACTCCGGCAGCCAATCGTGATCAGCGCCCGGTTCATGTCATTCTTCATTTCGTTCGGCTCGGAGTGGATCGACTTCTCGATCACTTCGACGCCAAAGAGAAGTTGGTCCTCTGGGAACGACTCGTCGAGGTCGGAGAGTCGGCCAAGAAGCGTCCACCCCGACGCGCGCAGCCGCTCGTTCGACGAGCTCAGCCACTCTCGCACCTTGTTGCGCCCGTGCGGGCCTTCGGCGGCGAGCGTCGCGACGTAGAGGCTGCACATGCGCATCGGATTCTCGATCGCCCAGCGGTCGAGTTCGTCGGGCGTCATCGCCAGCGGATCGGCAATCTTCATCGCAAGGTTCCGCGCGTCGACGTTGCCGGTCGCCCACAACTCTCGCGCGAGATCGTGATCGACGTCGATCCGCTTCATCAACTTGAAGAGTTCGCCGAAGAGGACGCCGAACATCGGCCCCTTTGCGTTGTGCCGCGCCCACGTCTTGCGGGTCTGCTCCGTGCCAAGCTTCTCGAGGATGGCCATGACTTCCGAGAGCGACATGCGCGCTGCCGGGGCACTCGCGGCGGAGGACTTCGCAACGGACGGCTTCGCAACGGACGGCTTCGACTTTGCGTTCTTTGGCGTTGCGGCCTTCGACGCGACCTTTGATGCGGACGTCCTCACAGCGGCTGGCTTCGAAGCCTTCGCAGCGGGCTGTTCGGTCGCCTTTTTCGTGGGCTTTTTCAGGGTCTTTTTCAGGGGCTTTTTCAGGGGCTTTTTCGTGGGCATGTGATTCTCCCAAACAACAGGCTTTAAGACATACACCGTTTTACCGTAATCTGGGCCGAGTATGCAAGCCGGCGTTGGACCCAGGGTGCGCCGCCTCTGCGGCGACCCTGGGCTCTGTTGTTAAACCGTTTCACGGTGATAAACACAGCATGGGGGCAATGCTAACAGCATTCCTCATACTCGTTCAATTTTGCATCTTGGACTTCGTCATTGTGCGAATCTTGCCATACCCGGAACGTATCCACGACTTTGATTGGCTTATCTTTCTGTTTCCTATATTTCCACTACTCGCGACGGTCGCTTTGCAGTTTTACAGGACACGACTTGTCGTCCCATCTGCGGTTCTGGCTTGGACATAAGGGATCACTTCATTAGATTCTTGTTGATGGCGACCATTCCGCTAGTGTTCCGATCTTGATGATTCCGATTGACTTTTTTTGCTATTTCACTTAGAAGGCTATTTTATGAGAACAATGATTGGTACGGTCCTACGGCTTGCGACTGCCTGGAAGATGAAAATGAAACCAAAGGTCATCCTCACCGCAGCGCTGCTGTGCTTCCTCTCTCCGAACTGCTTCGCCCAGCCACTCAAAGTATTCGTCCTCGCTGGCCAATCGAACATGGAAGGACATGCTGAAATCCGCACCTTTGACTACATCGGCAAAGATCCGGCCACGGCGCCCTTGCTCAAGGAGATGCGCAATCCCGATGGAACGCCTCGCATATGCGACAAGGTCTGGATGTCCTATTTGACAGGGCCTTATGATGGCAGTGCGAATAGCGAGGGCTTGGGGAAATTGACCGCAGGTTTTGGCGCACGCGGAGACCAACCCACTAAGGATGGTGGTAAGATTGGGCCTGAGTTCACCTTCGGTATCACTTTGGAGAAAGAGCTGATGGAACCCATCCTGATCATCAAGACCGCTTGGGGGGGCAGGTCGCTCAACACCGAATTTCGCCCCCCGAGTGCCGGGCCATACAGGCTACCCAAGCAGATTCAAGATGAGTGGGGCAAACATCCGCAGGGTGCCCACGGCATTCCCAAACTTCAGGATCGAAAGAAATGGCAGGAAGACAAGGATGCCGCATCAGGTGTGTTTTACCGCATGATGGTTGAGCATGTAAAAAAAGTGCTTGCAGATCCTGCTCGGGTCTGCCCCGCTTATGATCCCAAGGCGGGCTTTGAACTTGCGGGTTTTGTATGGCTTCAGGGTTTCAACGATCTCGTCGATGGCCAGACCTATCCGAATGGCGATTATGATGAGTACTCGCGCCTCTTGGCACACTTTATCCGCGACGTGCGCACAGACCTTTCCGCTCCGAAGATGCCATTCGTCATCGGCGTACTTGGTGTCGATGGCGAGAGGAACGTCAACTTCCGCAAAGCCATGGCCGCTCCGGTGGCGATGCCCGAGTTCAAGGGAAATGTGGTTGCTGTAGACACCGCTCCTTTTTGGGATCGTGACATCGAAGCAGCAGAACCCAGGCAGGGCGAGTATAACGCAATCGTCGGCACGGCTCACACATTGAAAGCAGATGGCACGCTCGATACGAAACGGAAATGGGATAAGTTCTGGAAGCCGATTGGCAAGCCTCTGCCACAGGAGCGAAACTGGCGCTTCGTCACGGTCGATGCCACCGAAACGAAAGACAAACTGGAAGAATTCACCGATAGGAGATTCCGTGACATCAGAATGCCAGCCGCAATGGCGAATTGGTATATGCCCGAATTCGATGACAGCCAATGGACAGCAGGCAAGGCACCCATTGGCAAGGGCGTATGGAACCACAGCGGAATCACCTTGGACAAATATGCCTCAATATGGGGCAAAGAAGAATTCCTGCTCATGCGTTCCACTTTCGAAGTAGATAACCTCGACTACGATTCCTACCGCATCGCGATTTTGGCACGACAAGGGTTTCATGTTTATTTGAACGGCCACAAGATTCACACCTACATCTGGTGGCAGGATAAGCCGCAATACGGGTCCATCGTCCTCGATCAAGAACAGACTCGATATTTGAAGACAGGGAAGAACCTCCTTGCGGTTTATTCCAATGACCAATACTCCGCTAACTCCCCAGAACATTATGCCGCGCTCGATGCATGGATTGAGGGCATCACCAAGGCGGATCAGGAGAAGCTCGACCTCTCTTTGGAGCAAGTCCTCTCAACCAAAGACAGAGAGGCACTCCAGGGTGCATCCAATGGCGGCTACCACTACTTCGGCAGCGCAAAAATCTTTGCTCAGATGGGCAAAGCCTTCGCCGAAGCGAACCTCAAACGCATCAAAAAGTAAGAAATCAGAAGTGGAAATTACAGATGCGCTTCAGGTACTGTATTCACCGATGAACGATGGCAGATTCGTTCGGTACCTTCGTGAAGCCAAGCCGGCAAACAAGACGACGATCGCCGAAAAAAGAAGAACAAACCTTCGATTCACTAGTTCGTCCGTAAGTTTGACTGGCTGACCCATGTTTGTCTCCTTCTGTTTCTTGGTACCATTTTCCTACCAGCAAGTTCAGTTCTTTCCGTTTGCGATCGCTCAGTTATGATGCCTCGCGACCATGAATCGTCAGATGTTCCCGCCCTCCATTTCGATCGCATCAAGCCGTCGCATATCAGCGTTCACTTTTCGCAGTTGCCGAAATCCGACCGAAAGAATCACCAACGGAACTAGGCCGAAGAACAGGCCGAAGAAGATGTATTTTCCGCCGAAGCCGCGTTGGACGACGACGATGCCGGGGTCGGAGGGATCGTACCAGCACGGAATGGTTTTACCGGGAACCCATTCGTCAAATTCCGATTTTCCAAGGATTTGAAGGCCTACGTGGATAGACGGTCCGGTGACGAAGCCGGATGAGATAACTTCGCGATCGCCTGCTTGGTACTTCAGCGCGAATTCTGGTGTGCGAGTGACGCTGGATGGTTTCCGCCGGCCATCCTTTTGCCATTCGGCCTTCCCGACTTCTACGTTTTCTCGCCGGTCCAGAATGGTGGCTTGAGATTCCTTCCAACTCGTAAGCGTTTGCAGGTCACGCCAAGCCATTCCTCCCAACGCCATCAAGAACGACAACGGACACATCACGAGCGCGACAATCCCAAACGCAGACATTCGACGAACATCGGCTGGTGCCATATTGGACTTGGAATGTTCCAAAACCCGCCGCAAACGAGCACGAATCCACACGAACATTAACCCGCAACAGACCATCCATCCCAGCAACCAGCCTGCTGCGGGATGAAATCTCAACCCGCCGATGACGACACCCGCCGTGGACGGAGCGTTGGTGATCCTTTTTGAGAATTCCGAGTTCCACCGAACCTGGTCCCAAAGGTAGACGACCTCGATATGCGACGCGAGTTCCTGTCCAACCTCAGTGCGAGAGGCCAGCAGATCGAAGGAGAACCGGTACTCCTCCCCGGCGGGAATGTCCAGCCTCGCTGAAACCTCACGCTCCTCGTCGTCTCGCTTCAACTCCGGCAGTTCGTCAATCCGCACGAGAAACCCGGCTAGCGGTAACCTGATCCGCACGTCGGTCCCGTCCGCTAACTTGTCACCCGTATTTTTGAGAACGACGTTGACTGTCACCGTCGTCCCGGCTGGAACTTTTTCAGATTCGGAAGTGATCGTCGACTCACGCAACTCCACTCCAGCGGCCGCCACTTTGGCGAAGGTGACAGCGGTCAGAATCAACACCGATAAAAGTCTGTTCATAAAAGTTCCTTTGAAATGAGAACGCAATGAGTCAAAGTCGGTTCCGAGAACCAGCGGCCCCATGCCAACTCCCAATTCGACCGACCAAAAATCATCGTTTTTCATTTGTCGTTGCCCTCGCATCAACGATCCCCTCCTGGTAACTTTCTCCTTCGCGAATAGTTATCTTGGCAAAACCAAATTCATTCTTAGGATCGACTTTCCGTTGATTCTGAGCTTGGCTTGCCGGTCACTCCTATGCAATGGTGTAAGGGAGCTATCTTGCTGGAGCGTCCAACCTCAAATGTTTGACGAAATAGTCGTGCATTCGGCGTTGACCGTAGGCCCCTCCCATACCGTGTCCAGCGTTCGGAATAACCAACAAATCGAAATCCTTGTTCGCTCGTATGAGTGCGTCGGCAAATCGCATGGTGGATTCGGGGGGGACATTTGTGTCCATCTCTCCAACGATCAATAAAAGCTTCCCCTGCAATCGATAAGCGTTGTCAATGTTGGAGCATTCTGAGTAGTGAGGCCCGACTGGATATCCCATCCACTGTTCGTTCCATGAAGCTTTGTCCATTCGATTGTCATGGCAGCCGCAGGCCGCGACTGCGACTTTATAGAATTCAGGATGGAACAAAACCGCAGCTGCCGCGTTCTGTCCACCTGCAGAAGTCCCGTAGATTCCAACACGTGAGAGATCTAGCTCTGCGTACTTAGCAGCAGCCGATTGCATCCACAAAATGCGATCCTGGAATCCTCCATCCTTGAGATTCTTCCAGCACACATCATGAAACGCCTTGGACCGGTTGGCGGTACCCATCCCATCGATCTTGACTACAATGAAGCCTAAACGCGTCAGCGATTCGTAACGCACGGTTGGACTAAAAGATTTTGGGACAAACGAGCTTGGTGGCCCAGCGTAAATATCTTCGATAACGGGATACTTTTTCGCAGGATCAAAGTCCTTGGGGCGGCAAATGATACCCAAAATGTCCGTTTGATTGTCGCGTCCTTTGGATACAAATACCTCGGGTGGCGTCCATCCGCTCGCACTGAGTTCGGCGATGTCTGAACTTTCAAGATCACAGACTTTTTCCCCATCCGATACCCTTCGAAGCTCGGTAACGGGGGCAAGGTCCACGCGTGAGTAGGTGTCGATTACAAAGTCTCGCATCGGAGAGAATTGAATCGAGTGGTTGCCGTTCCCCTCTGTAATCCATACCAGTTTTCCAGTATTCAGTGAGACATATCCATAGTGGATAAGGTACGGATCTTGATTTTCTCGACCACTGGCGCTGAACCAAACAATACGGTTCTGTTCATCGACCGATTCAACACTTCGAACAACAACTCCCGTTGGGGTGAGAACCCTTTTTTCGGTGCCTGACGGGGCGTCGACTAGGATTAGTTGTCTCCAACCGTTCTTTTCGGATGTATAAAGGATCTCATTGGATGCATCGAGCCACTGAACGATCGAAAGTCGTTGATTCTCCGTATGGGCGGTCCAAATAAAGGTTTCTGATTTCTCGTCGATGATGTTGCGAGTACTGCCATCTTGGAGACGAACCTCAATCACGCGAAATCTTCCATGCCCGCGGTCCGTCTGTTCATAAGTGAACTTCGAGCCATCCTTGTGAAAGCGGATACGCGGACGAAGCCATTCGTGCTCGAATGGGTCAACCGTTGGTTTAATCTGTTCGCCATTCTCCACTCGAAGAAGATTCAGTTCGTAGTTTGGAAAAGGATCGCCTGGCAAGACGTATGGGCTTGTTTCTAGCTTTGCTCTTCCGCCACCTGGTGGCGAAGAGCGTATCCTATGTACGGGCTGTTTCTCAACGGTCTTTTCACGAAAGGCGACGACAGTTTGAGAGTCAGGCGACCAACTCAACTGTCCATAGGCATTGGATTCTGCCCCGTCCGTGGTCAATACGATGCGTTCTTCTGAGTTGACTCCCACAATCAAGACGTTGTAATCATGAACCATGGCACGCCACTTGCCATCAGGAGAAATTAAATCACGAGTTCCAACACCAGCGTCTGGCGGTCGACGACGAGTTGGCGAATTAGAAGTAATTGGCCGGCCATCGACAACGATCGTGGAATGATTTTCTTGAGCCGTTACCTCTCCCAAACTGTCTCCTTGGGCATTCACTATCTGCCAACGATGACCGCCGAAAGTATGTTGATCTTTAGAGGAACCGGAATCGATTTTGCCATAGCTTTGCTTAGTGCCATCTCCGCTTAGCCAGAATATTTCTATGGGTGACTTGGTGCGATTCTCAAAAGTGATGGAGCTATCGTTTCCATCGGTTCGACCATCGATCGACCTGGACTCACGTGGCGTCGGTGTTTCTCGTGGACTTGCAACCTCGGAAAGCGTTTTGGAATCACTATCCCAACGATACGCTTTTTCGTTGCCAATCAGTAAAATTGCGTTTGGAATCGGAAAAGCCAGTGTTTCGATGGGCAAGTGAGTGCTTTTCGCATCTGGCCCTAGAGCTTTCGCGACGGATTCATGATCAAAGGCTAGCTCGCGTTTACCAAGCGGCGCATCTACCAGAATGAACTCTCTACCACCCTGCGGGAGGTCATTTCGGTACCAAAATTTTCTCGAACCTTCAATCCAATTCGGCACAACTCGATTGCGGTAGATTCTCCCCCCGTCTCTAGACCCGCGATTTCGCTCTTGCGGAGTATCCGGCTCCGATGAAAGCGTCGAAATGTCCGTATCGATGGGAGATCGTGGCGAACAAAAGGCTGACGATTGAAATTCTAGGAAAACAAACAGCAGTAAGAACCTGGACCCAAACGCAATGGTAGAACGTAGCATAAAACCACTTTGTACTTGAAGTAATGTACGGATTCAAAACATCCATCTATTAATTGGCTTTCCGAGGCGGTACGAGCACGAGCACCGCCCCATCGGGCTGAGCACGAGTGCGAAAACGCTGAGTTAGTGGTTCGCAATCAATCGCACGTAGCCAGCCAGGTTCGGTGCCCACGCCGACAGATGATATCAGACCTATGAGTCAATTGCACGAACTTCAACGGTTGTTATTAGCCATAGATCCACAGAGCCACAGAGCCACAGATGTACACTGATCAACACGGATTAGCAGATCTCAAGTAGCAAATAGCATTTAAATAGAAGATAGAAGATAGCGGAAGCGGCAAATGGAGTAGGATGTTTGCTATGCGGTTGCGGGATGCGGATCACGGAATACTTGCGGTTGCGAGCGAGGTTTTGGCCACCAAAGAGCCTTGTTTGACCGTTCGAGTACAGTCCTAACTATCGGGTTATGATTTGTAGTTTTCACCTGCCCGTTTGCCTTAACTGGTAGAAGCGACTGATACGTTTCTGCCGAAAGATGCTGTCATTTCTCCTAGCATGTTCGCAACCTCCGGAGTCAGCGCTGCCGGTTGACAGCGCCAAGTCCAATTGCCACTGGCGATGCCAGGCGTATTCATGCGAGCGTTGGACGGTAGCCCTAGCAAGTCCTGCACAGGTGCCATTGCAACGCACGCCACGGAACTCCAAACAGCTCGCATCATTCCTATGTGTATTTGGTTTGGATCGCAGTGTAAATAACGCAAGGCAAAAGTCTTCTCGGCGTCTATTTCTCGCTGCGAACGAGTGCTCCCTTCGCCAGCTTGACTATGGAACCAGCCAACGGTTGTATCGTTGTCGTGCGTTCCGGTGTAAGCGATGCAATGGACGGGGTAATTGTGCGGTAAATCCAAAGAAGTGCTCGTTCCACCCCCAAATCCAAACTGAATGATCTTCATGCCGGGAAATCCAAATCGATCGCGAAGGCCACGCACTTCGGGCGTAATGTATCCAAGGTCTTCGGCGATAACCGGCAACGAACTCCCGAGCATGTGCTGCAAAGCGTTAAAAAAATCATCCCCCGGACCGAGTTGCCATTTCCCTATTCGAGCGTCGGGCATCTGTGCCGGAATTTCCCAATAGGCTTCAAATCCGCGAAAATGATCGATTCTCACCATGTCGCAAAGTTGCAGCATTCGCTTAAAGCGGCGGACCCACCATTCGTACCCCGTTTGCCGATGGGACTCCCATCGATACAACGGATTCCCCCAGCGTTGTCCAAGCACAGCGAAATAGTCCGGCGGAACCCCCGCAACCACCGTTGGGTTGCCATCCGCGTCCAGTTCAAACAAGTGCTGCTGAGACCAAACATCCGAACTATCCATGGCGACAAAGATCGGTATGTCACCGATAATGCCTACGCCGCACTCTGCACAATATCTCCGGAACTCTTGCCATTGGCGCTCGAACAAAAACTGAATAAATGCCTCGAAGTCACATGCCACACGCAGCTTATCCGCCCAGGCCCTGAGCGCCTGCGGTTCGCGTCGCTTCAATGTATCCTCCCAGTCGCTCCAGGATCGATCGTTGTGGTAGTTCTTGCACGCAATGAAGAGACAATGCTCTGCAAGCCAATCGGCTTGAGACATCCTAAACCCGTCGAGTTGGGAATGAAGTTCGGTCCGCTGATTCTGGAATCGACGAAACGCCACCCGTAGCAACTCCATTCGCATGCTCGATGACAATTCGAAATTGGCAACAGACCAGTTCTGTTCTAGGCTGTTTTGACTAGTGCGCGCCGTGTCGATCCAGTCTTCCATTCGAAGCAGTCCGTCGCGTACCAGAAGAGCCGGGCTGATAAGCAATGGGTTGCCTGCAAAGGACGATGGAGATTGGTAGGGTGAAAAACCGTAACCGGTTGGTCCAGTCGGCAAGATCTGCCACCAGCGCTGTCCCGCTTGCTTTAAAAAGCGTACAAATTCATAGGCCGAAGGGCCCAAATCCCCGGACCCCAAGTCGCCTGAACTCCATTCGCCATCTGTGCCGGGATGACTATCGGGAACAATACCCAGTGGCCTGGCCGGCAATGAAGTTAAATGAAGCAACAGACCGCTAGCGCGTGCGAACAATGAGGACATAACCCACTCAATCGAGATTCATCAGTACGAGGATAAGTAAATAAGCTGAAACGAATCGACCCGCATGTTGTCACTCTATGTATGTATCCCAACCCGAAGCGTAAGCGAGGGACCTAAGCGAGGGACAATTTCGGAGGTCCCTCACTTACGTATCGGGTTATGATTGGTAATTTTCACATCGACGGTCGCCCTAAAACCTTATAGTTGGCTAAAAATCGCAGTTTCCTGGCGACCTTGGGAATGGAATCACATCTCGGATATTCGCCATACCGGTCGTGTATTGGACCATGCGTTCTAGGCCCAAACCAAAACCGGCGTGTGGCACGGTTCCAAAGCGACGCAGGTCCAGATACCACCAATAGTCTTCGGCCTTTAGTCCAGATGCCACCATTCGCTCCGTCAGCACATCGAGTCGTTCTTCGCGTTGGCTGCCGCCGATAATCTCACCAACACCTGGCACCAGAACGTCCATGGCAGCAACCGTCTTATTATCGTCGTTCAGACGCATATAAAACGATTTGATTTCTTTTGGATAGTTGTACAGGACTACCGGACCTTGAACGTGCTTTTCCGTTATAAAGCGTTCGTGCTCGGCTTGAAGATCCACTCCCCACTGGACAGGGAACTCGAACTTCTCGCCGCTGCGGATGAGGATGTCCACAGCTTCGGTATAGGACATGTGCGTAAATGGTTTGTCGAGCACCAATTGCAATGAAGCGATAACGCCCGGTTGAACTCGCTTTTCAAAAAATTCCATGTCTTCTGGACAATGCGTCAACACGTCTTGGATCATGGCTTTGAGATATCGTTCGGCAAGCGTCATATTGTCCGAGAGTTCGAAGAACGCCATTTCCGGCTCGATCATCCAGAACTCGGAGAGGTGCCGAGAGGTGTTAGAATTCTCTGCTCGAAACGTCGGTCCAAAGGTGTAGATCTTGCCCAACGCCGTTGCATACGTCTCCCCCTCAAGCTGCCCACTGACGGTCAAATACGACGATTTCCCAAAAAAGTCTTGAGTCAAATCGACCTTGCCGTTCAGCATAGGGAGTTTGTCAAGCGGCAGGGTCGTTACGCGGAACATCTGCCCTGCCCCCTCGCAATCGCTGTCGGTGATAATCGGCGTGTGAATATAAAGGAAACCGTCGTTCTGAAAGAACTGATGCGTAGCGTAGCTCAAACGGTTGCGAACGCGAGCGACTGCCCCGAACGTATTTGTCCGCGGACGCAAATGCGCCCATTCGCGCAATTTTTCGAAGGTGTGTTGCTTCTTTTGCAGTGGATAGTCCGTCGCGCTCGCGACCCCAATGATTCGAACTTCGCCTGCGAACATCTCGGTCGCTTGCCCTTGCCCGGCGCTGGCTTTGATCTCTCCTGTGACAATGACGCTGCTGCCTACCGACAACGAACAGACCTCGCTCTGGTAGTTAGACAAGCTGCCGTCAGCGATGATTTGAAGATTGCCAAAGCAACTGCCGTCGTTGAGTTCAATAAAACTGAAACCGCCTTTGCTATCGCGCCGCGTTCGAACCCAACCTCGCACTTGAACGGTCTGTCCAATGCTCTCCGATTGCCTGGCTAATTTGATAGAAATCCAAGATGTTGTCATGATGTAAAACTCCCTAACCAACGGACGTGCCAATTGAAAATGGATTGTCGGCGCTTTACGGCCCTGCTATTTGCTTTCCCTTGCTTTTCTAGCCGCAATGAAAGACTGGACGCATAGTCCAACGAAAACAAAACAAAGAACGGTCATCGCCCAAATCATACCAGCAGCCAGGGGTAGGATTGGCTTTGCTTGAAACAGCAATCCTATCAACTGTCGAATGCCTTGCACCAGAGCCACCAAACCACCCAACAGAGCGATTGTCACCGCTGCATGCATGACATGCATTCGGGAGGCCGCACTCTTGGCTGCCGCCCAGCCAAGCAAAATCAAAGGCAAGCCCACGACGGATGGAATTAACCAAGTTCCCACTGTGAATTCTTGCTTAATAAGCAGAACCACGGCGGACAAACCGCAAAGCAGCAAACCGAATACAATCGTAACTTTCGGCATTTCGACTCAACCTTCTTACTAGGAATTTCATGTCCCCTGCGCTTAATCGCGGGTGGATTGTTGACGCGGGTTTTATGGGAACGTACAGTGAGTAGTGCGTTTGGAACCGTTCGACAGCAAACTCGTTTCTTCTCTTCGATTTCTCCGGGTGTCGCTATGGCAGATTATGGATTTCTTGCTCCAACTGGCGGGGGCGAAGATATTCCTCTGAAAAAAGATCGCATCCTCATCGGGAGGAGAGACAACTGCGATATTGTCCTGCGATTTGCCAATGTGTCAGGTCAACACTGCCGAATGACCCTCGAACAAGGATATTGGTTTATCAAGGATTTGGATAGCCGAAATGGCACCAAGGTAAACGGTTATCGGGTGACGCGAAAGCGGCTTGACCCCGGCGTAATCATTACAATCGCTAAACATCAATACGAGATCCGATACAACCCTGAAAACCTCGGTGCGATGGGACCACCCCCTGCCGACGATGATCAAATTGACATGTCTCTCCGATCCTCACTGATGGAACGTGCGGGCCTCGACCGCAGGTCCCACAAGGATAGCGGTGCCAATTTGAAAGAGGATGTCAAAGAGGATATCTAGAACTGTCGTATTGTCGCCTTTCGCTCCGCGAAAGTGCGCCTCGTTAACTACTTTTGCGGAGCAAAAGGCGACAAAGTTTTGCACCCTGCGAATAACTTCCCAGCCTATCCACGAAAGTGCGTGCATTCAGCGCTTTTTCGCGGAGCCGATGTCGACCATTATCTAGCGGCGGATCGCTTCCTGGTCCGCTTTGACAACGGCCACGTGCGGGGAATTCTCTTGACTGATCGCCACTCCTAGCCAGCCATCTCGTAGGACTAACTGTGACACTGCCAACCCAGCCGCGCGTGGATCGTGGAGCAACTCTTCCGATACCATCGGTACCGATGCGCGATTCGAAAAGACCTTCGAGAAAATCGCCCGAAGCGGCAGACGCTCACGCCCACCAAGCTTGTACCCGTCAACACTGATAACACCATCTCTGTTCAACTCCGCTTGCAAACCATCCACGCTAGGCAAGTACGACGTTCGAATAATGAAATTCTTGAGATGAATCCGGCCCGGCTGTTCTAGCGACGCAACTCTCAAGGTGATCCACATTCGGCCGTCCTCAAATTCAACCGTAATCGGACGTGTCTCGGCAAATCGTGCAGTTACATCGGTCGGAGCGTCTTCCGGCAGAGTTCGACGCGGTTGCTGAAGCAAATCCGAGATCTTGTCCGACAATTCTTGCATCGTCCAATCCCGATCTCCATCGACGATGCGGCTGACCATATTGTTCAAGGCCGATTGATGTACTTGAATCGATAGCAAGCTGTCGGCAGGTGCAATCGGTCGCGATGTGTACGCAGACAATTGTTCCGAGCTGGCCAAACGATAGCGAACGATGAGTCTGGTATCGGTAGTCTGCATGTCAACCACCATGGGATGCAGCTCCAACGATTGCAGAGGGCCCATCAATCTCTTGTTGAATTGTCCTTCCGCCGATCGGACTTTTTCCTGAAGTTGCTTGTCAAACTCCTCGTCGGTCTGCTTTGCAATCGTTTTTTGCATGATGCGTTTCGCAATTGGTCGCGCCTGGACAAACTCTCTGTGAGCAAATTGACGTACCATGTCTCCCAAAATAGGGAGCGAATCCCAGTCCGTGGAAAAACTCCGCAGGGAATCGCTTGACTCGACCGAGGCCGGCCTTCCGTTGATGTTCATGCCAAAAGGAGTAATCGACAACTCCCGAACTGCGTTGACATTCGCAATGGAAGAATTGTAAAACGTTGCGCCATGTCGACTTGATTTTGTTTTGCTGCTGATGTCTCCATCTAAGGTAAGAGCAATTTTCAATGCACCAGGGTCCTTGATGAAGTCCACTTTCAGTTTGGTAAGTATTTGACTTGCACCTCGCGTGTCTGCCCCAAGGATACTCTGCTTTACCGGCTTTTCGATCCACGTTTGTTTTGGCATCAGCCGGTTGATGAAATCCTCGGAAACCGCCATTCGGAGATTCGCGTTCCGATAGTGCAAATCAATCGCTTGCGATACCGCCGCTTGCTCCGGGTGTTCGGAGAAACGAAGCGATTGCATCGAATCTGCGAGCGACTTGCTGCATCGATGAACCGGATCTGACTCGAGAGTCTCGATGTCTTCGATCAGCTTTCGATAGTCAACCGGACCGATCGAAAGTGGATGAACCTGGTCCGCCAGTTTGTGTACTTCCGCGGAAGCCAAGAACGCACGTTGTACTTCGGAAACACGTGTATCTGTAACTCGACCGAGGAATTGTCGAACCATGTCAACTTGGTTTTGCCGACCGGTTATTTCACCCGATGCGAGCTGGTTTAGCGCGTCAAGCATGAGGTATTGGCTCCAACTCGTTGCGTCACCTGTTCTGGCGATGGCCAATTTAACATTCGCAATGCACTCTTTAAGATGCCCAGTATCCACTTCATGTTTGCGAGCGGCAACTAAATGTGTCCTACCCTTGATGATGCAGCCATTGACCGCATTCCACACCGCAAATCGGCGCTCTATGGAATACGATAACCTGGCAATTTCGCTCGCTAGCACCGTATCCTTTTCAAGATTCAGTTCTGCAATCTTGACACCTTCACTTGCCAACGTGTGAAGTGTCTCTAAGACTTCAGACGAACCTCCATCGGTCAGGGGCAGCTGAGTTAATCGGTCGTATGCCGAGGAAATCCGCTCGCACCACTCTTGGACTTGCGGCGCCGATTTGTTGGACGAAGACGTCTTGAGTTTTTCTATCTCGTTAAAAAAACTGGTCGAACTTGGCCAAGCGTTTGGGTTGGCGGTCGGCAAGCGATCGGACGAGATCAAAGCCCGATCGAATGACTCCCTGGAATAGTTGTTGCGGCTCGATGATACGGTCGTGGCTATGACTTGACTTTCGCTCGCTGCCGATTCCGCTAGCACAGAGGGGCTTCTTTGATTGCGATTCGGATCGAGAAAAGGATCCGATCCGATGGTCGACGAGATTGGGGCCGAGAGCCGAGCCCCAGCTGGTGGTTCCATTAACGCAAGGGTGTTCTGCGAGGCGATTCTATAGTCAATCCACGACGCCGACTCGATCGGTGAGCTAAGGGACTCGATTTCCAAGGGAATCGCATCCGTTGCGATTTTTGGAAATACTTTCGGTTTGGTCGAGACCCTGAGTGTCGCTGTTCTCGGTGCATGATCGTATCCTGGCTGCTTTAGGCGAGACAGGCTTTCGCTCGCAAAGAAAATCAGCATCAGGCAAATTGCAACCAAAATTGCATAAATCCAGCCTCGAAAGCCGCGTACGGACTCGTTTGCCATCCCTTGCACCTTTTCAAAACGCCAAAGCGTTAGAAGAGACCTCGAAAAATATCCTCAACCAAAAAGGTCGCCGCCATGCCGACCCCTCGAAAGAATATTCTTCGGCCATTTCGACACTAGAGATGGATACGGCTATACCCCAATTCACCAATTCTTTAGCTGCAACCATGCGTGACGTGCCACTTAGGCAAAATGTATCGACCCAGCAGACTGAGTACCGTAGCAAGCTGTTTTGCCAACGAGTATGATAGCAAACCCTCGCCTGTTACGTTTTTGTTGCAATCGAATTCCAACTCCTTGGAAAATCAACCACTCGACTATCATGCTGCTCCGGCTAACTCTGATCGCCTTGGCTTTTGCTACCATTTCCTCAAAGGTGATGATCCATCCAGCCATGGCTAAAGATCCCCATCCCATGCAAATTGATGACCTTTTCCGCTTATCTCGCATAGCGGACCCGCAATTGAGCCCGAATGGCAAGCAGATTGTCTATCAAGTGACGAAGATCGCCGACGCGGCCAAGAATGCCAAAAACACACACCTCTGGCTGGTTGACATCAACAAAACGCCACGCCAGATCACTCAGTCAGGCAAAGCGGATACGCACGCTCGTTGGTCGCCGGACGGTTCGAAAATCCTCTTCGAGTCCAATCGAAGCGGCGTTTCCCAACTCTATATCTTGGACATGACTGCAGGTGGAGAACCCATCAGGCTAACGAATATCGCTACCGGCGCCAGCGGCGGAATCTGGTCCCCGGACGGAAAACGAATCGCGTTTTACTCGGCCATCAATCCAAAGTGGAGCAACCTGCCGTTCGCAGAATCGGACATCAAAAACAAAGAGGAAGCAGAGGCTGCCGCCGCCAACCCAGTCAAAGCAAAAACGTTCACTCGTCTGTTCTACCGACACTGGGATTCACACGTCGAGGACAAACGAAACCATATCTTTGTCATCAATGTCGATGGCAATGATTGCAGGGACATTACACCTGGTGATCGAGATGCCTATCCAACAAGTACGACATTTAGCGTTGGCGATGACTATACCTTTACTCCCGATAGCCAATTTTTGTTGTTTACCGCCGTTCCGTCGGTTGGAGAATCTTGGACAACCAATCACGACATTTGCCGAGTCGCAATCGACAACAAGAGTCCGGACTGGCCAAGCCTAACCTCCGCCAACCTGGCGGCAGATGGCTGCCCAAAATTCAGTCCCGACGGAAAGCACGTGGCCTACCGAACCCAATCCAAACCTGGATACGAAGCAGACAAATGGAATTTGCTCATGCAACCGTGCAATGCGGACGGATCTTTTTCCGGAAAGTCAACGGTCATGACCAGCGACCTGGACCGTTCGGTTAACGACTACTTCTGGGTAAGTCCATCCGAAATGATCTTTGGCACCGATGAACTCGCTTCGAGCGCTCTTTACAGTGTTTCAGCCGCTTCCAAGCCAACGCTTATCAAACTCGGCATGCCGGACAATCGCATCGGGCAGATCACTGGAATATCCACTCAACGCGACCAAGTCGTATTGGCCCGCGCCACCATGAACGAACCAGCCGAACTGTATCTGACATCGACCCAAGCCTTTAATAAGGTCGAAGCACAAACCCAACACAATCGCTCGGTATTGGATGAATTGCAGCGCACTCGACCCGAAAGCCTCAGTGTCGACGTCGAGGGAAAAGTTAAGATGCAAATGTGGATTCTAAAGCCACCCGGATTTGATCTCAAAAAGAAATGGCCTGTGGTCTATCTGATTCACGGCGGACCTCAAGGCGCATGGGAAGATGGTTGGAGTTTTCGATGGAACCCGCAATTGTGGGCTGCCCAAGGTTACGTTGTGGCGATGCCAAACCCGCGTGGTTCAACCAGTTTTGGTCAACAGTTCTGCGATGAAATCAGCGGTGATTGGGGCGGAAAATGTTATCGTGACCTAGTCGCTGGTCTCAAAGTCGTGCAGTCGCTCGAGTATGTTGACACAAACCGTATCGCCTCTGCCGGAGCCAGCTTTGGCGGTTACATGCAGGATTGGTTTGCCGTTAATGAAATCTCAAAAGAGTTTCGCTGTTTCATCAGTCACTGCAGTGTCTATAACTTTGAGAGCATGTGGGGAACGACCGACGAGCTTTGGTTCGATGAATACGAGCATGGTGGATTGCCGTGGGAGATCCCGGGCAAGTACCGAGAGTTTAGCCCACATACGTTAGCCGGAAATCTGGGTAAGTACAAAACACCGATGCTGGTCATCCATAACGACCTCGACTTCCGCTGTCCGATCGGCCAAGGCCACGAGTTGTTTCAAGGATTGCAACGTCAAGGGGTTCCGAGTCGCTTCGTAAACTTCCCTGACGAAGGACACTGGGTCAACAAACCAGCCAATAGCATCCACTGGCACAAAGAGATTTTTGCTTGGCTTGCAACGTATTGCAAAACTGGTGGCCAGTAGCACATGAACAACGACAACCATGGCGGAGTGTCTCTGCACACCAAAATCTTGATCGCTTTGATAACTGGAGCCGTAATCGGCTCATTTGTCAATTTATTAACGAAAGGGAAAGAGGCAGCCTGGCTTGAGAACGCCATTACGTATGTCTTCAATCCCATCGGACAAGTTTTCTTGGCGATGCTCTTCATGACCGTGATTCCGTTGGTCTTCTCATCGCTCGCGCTGGGCGTTGCACAACTCGGGGGCGGAAAAGACTTAGGGCGGATTGGTCTGAAAACGTTTGCTTTCTTTTTGATAACGATGACTTTGGCGGTCATCATTGGTTTGTCCTTAGTCAATACGGTTAAACCTGGGGAAGCCCTATCGGAAGAGACCAGAACTTCCTTGATGGAAAAGTTTGGCGACAAAGCCAACGAGAAAACCAGCCAAGCGACCAGCTTTGGCGTTCAGACGTTTACCAATATCGTTCCTCGCAATCCACTGAAATCATTGGTTGAGATGGACATGCTCGCGGTCATTTGCTTTTCGCTACTTATTGGCATTGCCATCACAAAGCTCTCCGTTGAGAAATCGACGTTGATGAAATCGTTTCTTGAGAGCGTAAACGATTTGATGATCGTCATTATCGGCTGGGCGATGAAGCTAGCTCCCTTTGGCGTCTTTGCCTTGATCTTTTCGATTACAGCTCGCTTTGGCTACGAGCTGTTGCAAACCTTGGGTTGGTATGTCGCCGTGGTACTTGTAGGATTAGCTATTCAGATGTTCTTGGTCTTGCCGATCCTGTTGATTACATTAGCGAAGTACAGCCCCCTTAAGTTCTTTACCAAAATTCGGCCGGTCATGATTACTGCCTTTTCGACCAGTTCGAGCAGCGCGACCCTGCCAACCTCGATCAAGATCGCCGAGGAGGAGTTAGGCGTTCCACCTTCCATCGCGGGATTTGTTCTCCCCCTGGGCGCCACGATGAATATGAACGGAACCGCGCTATTCGAGGGCGTAACGGTCGTGTTCTTGGCGCAGGTATTCGGAATCCATCTTTCTTTCGGCGATCAAACCATTGTCGTCATCCTTTCGGTGCTGACAGCCGTCGGTGCAGCCGGAGTGCCCGGCGGGTCGCTTCCGCTGCTGGCGCTCGTTCTGAATACGGTACACGTACCGAGCGAGGGCATCGCTCTCATTCTCGGCGTGGATCGAATTCTCGATATGTGTAGAACGACGCTGAATACAACCGCAGATGTTGTCGTGGCGCTTTTCATCGCCAGGTCGGAAGGCGTGTTGGTGGAATAAGTACAACAGTCAGTCGCGAAGCGAACCGCCCGATTGCCGACTCTAACCTACTTAGCTAAACGCGCACCTAGAGGGACAAGCTCGTTAAAGCGATCGATCGGTTCCTTGGCGGTCCAACAAATCCCGCGAAGCAAGAGAACACGGAAGATCGGATCATCAAATGTCCAGCTGTAATGACCTGGAATGCTTACAAAGACGCGACCGGCACCTTTTTCATAGGCCCAAACTTGCGGAGTCGCTTCGCCATCTTCGGTGCTGGTGCCGAGCAACGTAACGTTCTTCACGTCGCCGGTTAGCAACCAGTAGCTCTCGTCATACAACTTCAACTGGTCAATGTTGCGCAGGATGGGGTGGTCGGTGTTGTGCATTTCCAGCGTTAGCGGCCCATGTCGGTACCGTATGCTACCACCCTTGGACGCAAGGCCGATGCGTGTCGAAAACTCGGCAACTCGATCATCGCCATTCACCGCCCAGTGAATGTACACGGCGCCACCACCTCGAGCCAGATAAACGTCCAGCTTCTTTGCGCGATCGTCGTTCCACGCCCCCTTTTGGAAAAATATCAGTATGTCGGAGGCAGCCATTTGTTCCTCGCTTGGAAAATCCCATGCCGCGCTGACGTTGACGTTTGGGGCCGCGGCCAACAACTGACCCCACTGGACTTGCCAAGCTGGGTAATCGTGTTCGCCTGGTCCGTGATCTTTCTTTCCCGCGACCAACACTATATTTAGCGTCCGGAGCTCTTTCGCTAGCGGCATCGAGCCGGCCAGCACGGCCGCCAACTCCGCTTGTGAACGAATAGGTGGCGCTTCCAGCGGCGCGTCCATTGGCATGTGCGGCGGCGTGGTTAGCAAGTAGGTCATCAAGTCTCGCAGTTGCTCTTTTGTCAATTTCTCATGCAAACCAGTCGGCATGACCGAAACTTGGGCTGGCTTCATTTGATCGATCTCCGACCGAACAATCTTCGTCGAGTTACCTTTGTCGTCCCCCAATATCAATTGCCCTTCTTCCTCTCGCAGCACACCGGTACGCAGTTGCCCATCGTTAAGCGCAATAATGTGACCGATATAGTCCGGATTGATCGCGAAGCTTGGGTTGACTATGTCTCGCATTACCGAGGCGTAGTCGCGATAGATCAGATTGGACAAGTCCGGCCCGATCTTCGCGCCGGCGCCGCCGGTCGCATGACACTTAAAACAACCGGCCGCCTCGCTCTGAAACACTCGGCGGCCCAAACCCCAATTACCACCCTCGATCTCAGCGATCCGCAGCGGTTTGTCATCGCTGAGTTGGGTGGCGTCCTTCGATTTGACCCACGGCATGTAAAAGCGATTCAGCGGCAACGGCCTAGCGCGCGGATCTTCGGTAGTGTGAACCGATACGTTCAACATTAATGCGGCGGCTGTGAACTTGGCCAGCTTGATCTCGAGGTCAATCAACTCATTCGAGTCACCCGAGCATGTAATCCGAACCTCGTAGTTGCCATCGTTTGAAAGCGACTCAATCTTTCCCAGCGACGAAGCAACCGAGATCGGCTGCGACGATTGCAGCACGAGCGTCACCGACTCGGCAGGCCAATCGTAATCGATCTTAGCGCCCGGCTGGACCACCGGTCGCAACATGTGATGCAGATCGAGGCTCGTACGGAGTTTCAATTCGCCCTGCGATTCCATTGCTGACCAAAGCGCATCGTGCTGGGCGCTGCCGAGAGTGAATTCTCGTGCGGCTTGAAGGTTTAGATGCGGCAACCATCCTGTCACGTTTAATGAAGAGAGCTGCGTATTATCCTTCGGAGTCCATGAGGCTTGGACGCCAGCTAGCGACAAATCTAGGTCGATCTGCGAATGCTGCTTTGGACCGGCACCTTGAATAGTATCCACTTCGCGTGGGAGCGTGACTGCGTAATGCGAGTTGGCTTTCATCGTTGCTGTGCTAACGATCAAGGTTCGCAGGTCGCTAGTGAGCGACGCACTAGCCACGGGCAAATGGTATCGTGGCGTTGCCAATTGACGTTGTACAACTGCGTACGGAGGCACAAGGGTTTCAAAGCGATCGCCAGCCCTAACGAATTCGCCATACTCAACTTTGATTTGCTCGCCCAAGTTGCGGAGCTTTACTGGGTCGAGAGGGCGGTCGAAAGCGATCCGGATTTCGTTTGGTGATTCGGACCATGTGGCCACGGGTTGTGGGGCGGACGGGTTCGTGTATTGGATACGGAAAAGTTTGCCTTTGCCAGTTGGGCCAGTCCCCCAGTCTGGTGGACCACTGTGACAAGCCAACACGAAATCGCCGTTTGGTGCCACGCAACCGTCGATCGTGAGCATTTGCAGAGCTGCGAACAACTGTGTCGAAGCGACGTAGCCTGCGTCGGATTTGACCAACTTGGTACGCCAGAGTTTGCCTCGCGACTCGCCGCAAACCAGCGCCTGCTTGGCCCAAGCGACTGGACCGAAGACTGGGCCTCCGTTAATGGCGGTGTTAAAAACCATGCCGCAGGTCGACTGATGCTGTGGACCGTAATCGAATGTGGAAGGTTCGTCGATAACGTCCGGATTGTGACGTGGGTGACGCGGCGGGAAACCATAGTGGCGACCGGTTTGAATATGCAGGAGTTCGTCGAGCGGATTGCCATTGGGCAGCCACGTCGCACCCTCTTGCTCCGTACAAAACAGATCGCCCGCATCGTTAAATGCGAAGGCGATAGGAAAGCGGATTCCCGTACAGACCGTTTCACGTTTGCTGAAATCCGGTTCAACGCGTTGCACCGTGCCTCGTTCGCTCGTGAGGTCATAAGCGGCCTTGCCGGAATCGTCGACCAAGTAAGCGTTCGCGTAATTTGCCGTCCCGAGGCCAAAATACAACGCCCCTTCCTTATCCATAGTGATACCCACGGCGTCTACGTTTTGCGGAATCTCTTTCCAGCCCGATGCTACTACAATTTCTTCGTCCGCTTTGTCGTCACCGTTGATGTCAACAATCAGCGATACTTTGCCTTTGCTCGGTACGAACGCGCCACGCCCTCTCGAATAGCTAGGCGGAGTCAGCAACAAACCGAGCGGACCGCGTAGACTCCCTTCGTTCTTCCAAAAAAGATCCGCTTTATCTTCCAAGCCATCGCCATCGGTATCGGAAAGCAAGTGTAGATCGCCGTTGTAACCGAGAGTCATCAAGCGACCGTCTTCACGAAAACGAACATTGTTCACGTTGGTGAGATCGACTGGCAATTCGCGCACGGTGAAACCTGGGATCAACAATTGAATGGGAGGAGGATTCTCAGCTTTCGCAAGCGACACACCTGGCACCAAATTCAATTGCCGCGGCAACTGTTCTGCCAACTTCGCGTGCTTATCGCCATCAAACCGAACGCTCCAAGCATCTCCAACTTGAACAAGCTGCGGTTGATCGCCAGTCGTCGCTTGCACGAAGTCTCGTCCTTTCCCAGACGCGTCCGTCCATTTGTCAAGTGCTGCACCATTGGCGAGCGCCGGTTGACTTTCCAATTTCCTTTTGGCTTGAATTGCGTTTGCATCCAACCAAAGGATCAATCCGTCGCGCGTAGGCAGCTTCTTATCCGCCCAGGGAGGACTTTGCGCCAACGTAAGTGTCGGCGTCACCGTAATGAGAACGGCGAAGAGGATTGACAGTCTATCTGCGCCCAAAGCACAGCCTTCATATTGCGATTTCGTATGTAATGTCATGTTCAGTGGACTTCAGTAGAGCAGGTGGAGGAACTTGGACACTGATGCCGGTATTGGAAGAGACGAGCAACGGAACCAAGTCAGATTCAAACATACGACTACGGATCTTGGACCATGACCACCCCAAAGACTATCCCGCTATTCTTCGTTTTTCTATTTGGGTATTCCAACGGAAAAATTTGGAGGTCGGATGATCGGTTATCTACGACGTAACGAAGGCTGGGGCGGAACCGCCAAGCCTGATGTGGTTACTTTGTCGATGGCTGCCAGACTCTCCGCAACCTCTTCGATCGTTGCGTCGGGAGTACTTGTGCCTGCCGTAAGCCCCACAACAGCAAGTCCCTGAAACCACTCTGCCCGCAATTCTTCTGCTGACTCAACCTGGATCGCCTTGCATCCCAGTTCGGTACAGCGTTGAGCAAGTTGGCGCGTGTTGTTGGAGTGTTTGCCACCGACGACAATGACCAACGAAACCGATTGGCAAAGGGCTTCGAGCGCCTGTTGCCGTTGCCGAGTCGGACGGCAGATCGTATCCAAGTACCGAACGTCTGCATCGGCGTTCTGTTCCAAAATGCGGGACAAGCATCGTTGTGCTAATTCAGGCGTAGTCGTTGACTGAGAGACAACGCCTAACGCGGGTTCCTTCCAATCGACGATTTGCTCGGGAGACTCTACGATAACGCAACGACTCAGGTCCTCAACAATCCCTTGAACCTCTACGTGTTGGCGACGACCAATCAAAATGATTAGCCGATTTTCGCGTTGAAGTAACTGGGTGGCTTCGTGGACTCGTCGAACCAGTGGACAGGTCGTATCGATAATCTCGGTCGAATGTGTGCTAAGTACTGCCATGCGTTTTTGGCTAATGCCGTGCGCGGTGATCATGACCCGCTCGGTGAGCTCAGCCTTTTCGCGTTCTTGTTCTCCAACAACAATGTAACCACGCGCGGCTAACTCCGCCTGAATTGTCGGGTTGTGTACAAGCTCGCCGTAAATACTGACGGACCCCGGATCGTTCGTCTCCCTCGCAATGGCCAGTGCGTCACGCACACCAAAACACAATCCCATAAACTCCGCTCGAATCACTCTCATGGCTTTTCTCCAACTTGGAATTAAAAATCTTTCACGCAAAGCTCTCTGCACAGCAAAGTTAAAAACGAAAATAAAGACACTCCTCGCTGATCGCACGTCATAATCCTTCGGCGCTCGGACGCAATCGGCCGCTTTTTACTTCACCTTTGGCGGTAACTGGGAACGGGGTCCGCCGCGCGTCTTCGAGTGCTTTTTGAAGCTGATCCAAGTAGGCGGTAAAGCGCTTCAATCCGGTTTTTGTAATGCGGCAAACGGTCTGAGGCCGGTTGCCCTCGAACCGCTTTTCGAGTTGGACGATCTCCGCCTCCTCCAAGTGATGCAGATGGCGATTTAAATTTCCGTCGGTTAGATCGCACAATAACTTAAGCTCTGGAAACACCAGTCCATCGGGATGTCGAACAAGGCAAGTTACGATCCCGAGCCTAGCTTTTTCGTGGAAGATACGCTCCAGGCCGTCGTACGCAAACGGTGCAGACTTGGTTGTTTTCGATTTGTCGTTACGACTCATTCCCCACGCTCCAGTGCCCAATACAGAACCGCTGCGGTTAACATTTGACCGCCACCAAATGACATACCCATTAACCAGGGGGAGTAAGCCCAGCCTCGGTTCGACAACACAATACAAACCAATCCGCATACGACGAAATGCAACGCAACCAACGACACCATTTTAGGTAGAAATCGGGCAGAGGCGGCAACCCCCAGTCCAAAGACGATCGACCAAAGACCAGGCAGCATCCAGCCTACTTCGGGTGCGGTCCAAGCGATCACGATTGTCAATGCCAAGCCTGACAACAACGCGGGGATCATGGGTCCGACCGCACTCCGCGTCATGTGCCGAAACATCGGGCCGGATCGCCAATATCGCACAACCACTTCGCCAAAACTCAATACGGCGCAAAACAACGCGATACGGACCCAAAGGGATAGGAAATCGCTTAACTCAGGGGACTCCGGATTGACCCAACGGGGTTGAAGCAGGCATCCCATCCAGGCCACTAGGCTTGTTGCCAAAATGGATACGGACCGATACCCGCGAAACGTCTCAGCCCGAGTCAAACTCGAACGAATTTCGGCCAAATCTTCTAAAGCTTGATCGATGGATCGCGTACTCATGTCCTCACTCTAACCGCGACAGCTAGACTTTGCAATACAAAGTGCACGTATTTCCCGCGGCCTGACTGCGATAGCAGAGAAGTTCAAATTAACCTAAGATATCAGCCAACCTTTGTGATGGATGTGACCAAAGAATGAAGATAGAATCAATCGACTTTTACTACCTCTCGATGCCTGAGGTACTCGACATCGGCGATGGAAGCCAGGATGCGTTGCTCGTTCGTGTGGCGGCTGGTAATCATGTCGGTTGGGGAGAATGTGAGGCGGCTCCTCTCGTTTCAATTGCAAGCCTTGTCTGTCCCATGTCCCACAGCGCTTGCAAACCCGTTGGGGCGTCTGTTTTGGGCCAGCCCATTGATAGCCCCGAAGACATTCGGAGGATCGGTAACTTAGTCCGGGCCAATAGTATGGACCTGTTGCAAGCCGACCATACCCTCTCTGGGATTGACATTGCCTTGTGGGACTTGCTGGGCCGCCGATTGGGTGAACCGGTTTGGAAGTTGCTTGGTTATGAAAATTGTTTTGGCAAAATGCCCTACGCATCGGTCTTGTTTGGTAGTACTGCAAATGAGACGCTTCTCAAGGCCAAAACGATTGTTGCACAAGGGTTTCGTGCGGCAAAATTTGGTTGGGGTAATTTCGGATTAACCAGCGTTGAGGACGACCAGGAACAGCTTTATGCCGCCCGAGAAGGACTCGGCAGGGACGGCATCCTTTTGGTCGATGCGGGCACAGTATGGAATACCGATGTGGATGCCGCTCGAGCTAGGCTAAAGGTACTTAAAGAGGTGCGGGCAACCTGGCTCGAAGAGCCCTTTGTCTCCGGTGCCTTGTCCGAGTATCAAAGGTTATCGATGGACAGTGCACCCGTCGGTTTGGCCGGCGGAGAGGGATGCCATAATTTTCATATGGCCAAACACATGATCGACCTAGCTGGACTCAAGTATGTTCAAATAGATGCAGGTCGCATAGGTGGAATTACGATTGCCAAAGAGGTAGCAGTCTACGCCGCCGCCAAGGGAGTTACGTATGTCAACCACACATTCACTTCTAACCTAGCGCTGTCAGCGTCCTTACAGCCATATGTTGGCCTAGAGTCACATATTATTTGCGAATTCCCTACGGAACTCAAATCGTTAGCGTCCGCGATGACCAAAAATCACATTATCCCTGACAAAAACGGGATGCTACATGCCCCCGACGCACCTGGTCTAGGTATCGAACCGGACCTGCAAGGCATCGCACCATACTTGGTTGACACTGAAATCCGCGTCCGTGGAAAACGGATATATTCGACACCACCGCTACGCTATTAAGCTTTGGGGATCCGTACCGGAACGTTAGGAACGACGGTTCCAAAGCAATTCTAAGATACGCCTCAGGCGAGAATCTCCTTGACGACTCGGCCGTGGACATCGGTCAGTCGGTAGTCTCGACCTTGAAAACGGAATGTTAGTCGTTCATGGTCCAGACCCAACAAATGCAAAGAGGTTGCGTTCAGGTCGTGGATATGGACTGGATCCTGCAAAACGTTGTAGCTGAAATCGTCCGTTTCCCCGTGGATATGCCCGGGTCTTACACCTGCACCAGCCATCCAAACACTAAAGGATCGAGGATGATGATCTCGGCCATAGTTGTCCTTGGTAAGTTCACCCTGCGAATAAACGCTACGTCCAAATTCGCCTCCCCAGATGACAAGCGTTTCGTCCAACATTCCTCTCTGTTTGAGTTCAGCAAGAAGTGCGGCCGTAGGTTGGTCTGTGTCATAGCATTGGCTGCGAATGCCGCTGGGCAAATTATTGTGTTGATCCCATCCACGATGATATAACTGGATAAATCGGACACCTCGCTCGGCAAGTCGTCGGGCAAGGATACAATTCGCAGCATAAGTACCAGGTTTCTTGGATTCCGGTCCATATCGATCGAAAATGTCCGCAGGCTCATTCGACAAATCTGCAAGTTCCGGAACTGCTGTTTGCATTCGAAAGGCCATTTCATACTGTTCGATTCGTGCCAGAATTTCCGAGTCATGTTGCTGAGCGAATTTCATTTTATTTAATCCAGCAAGGTCGTCCAACATCGCTCGTCGACGTTTCTCGGTAATCCCTGGCGGATTCGAAAGATACAGTACAGGATCCTTGCCCGAACTAAAACGGACGCCCTGATACTGAGAGGGCAGAAAGCCTGAGCCCCACATTCGTTCGTGAAGCGGCTGAGCATTGGTTGGTCCGCTGGGTCTGGACACAAGGGCCACGAACGCTGGTAACTCCGCATTTTCCGATCCAAGCCCATAGGAGACCCACGCGCCGAACGAAGGCCTACCGCCGATTTGATGGCCGGTTTGCAACAATGTCATCGCGGGATCGTGATTGATGGCTTCGGTATGAAGCGATCGAATCAAGCAAATGTCATCCGCAAACCGTGCGGTGTGTGGCAATAACTCGCTGAGCCACATTCCCGATTGGCCATGTTGATGAAACTTGAACAAAGATGGCGCGACGGGGAATCGTTTCTGCGATGATGTCATGCCGGTCAATCGTTGACCATTGCGGACCGAATCCGGGAGATCCTTATCAAACTGAGCACTTAGATTGGGTTTGTAATCGAACAAATCCAATTGCGATGGCGCACCTGCTTGAGTAAGCCAAATGACTCGCTTAGCCTTGGCTTCGAAGGGAGCTGCCTTTGCTGCCAATGAACTTGGTGTCATCAATGACGCAAACGCGATTGAACGAAGAAAGTGTCGGCGCGGGTGCCCCCAATTTCCTCCGCGTGCAGGGGATTCGATGCAGTGATGTGGATCATCGCGTTTGGTCATCGGTTTCATTCCATTATTCTCGGTGGACGGCTTCATCGAGGTTGAGCATAATGCTAGCCACAATCGTCAATGCGGCTAACTCCGAAGCATCTAGTTGCGCATCCAAATTCGCAAGGCCGACGTTGAGCAGTGAATTGGCGGACGCTGGGTTTTGGCGATAGTCCAATTGGGCTTGCTCAAATGCCGATCGCAAGACACGGAGCTCTTCGGGAAGTGGCTTTCGTGCGAGCAATCGTCGAAAACCATAGATGAGACGGTCGTCCATTGCCCCTTCCACATCTCGCATCATTCGAGTTGCCAGACCGCGAGCGGCCTCAATATACGTAGGGTCGTTCAATAGGTTGAGTGCCTGGAGTGGGGTGTTCGTGCGTGGGCGGCGCAACGTACACGATTCTCGAAAAGGGGCGTCGAACAAGAGCATCGCTGGATGGGGAACGGACCGCTTCCAATAGGTGTATAAACTTCGGCGATGTAGTTCTTCGCCCGTGCCTTCAACGTAGACATTGTAACCATTGCCTGCGGTCAATTGCTCGTAGAGTCCTGGCGGATGGTAAGGTTTCACCGAGGGACCGCCGATCTTGGTGACAAGTAATCCGCTGACCGCTAGAGCTTGATCTCGAACGAATTCACCCATAAGCCGAAAACGTGGGCTACGAGCGAGCAGGATGTTTTCAGGATCCCGCAGTTGAATTGTTTCGGTCCGTTGAGATTGCTGACGATAGGTCGCGCTGGTCACCATCCGTTTCATAAGTTGTTTGACGTTCCAACCACTTTGGATGAATTGGATCGCTAGCCAATCAAGCAACTCAGGGTGGGTTGGCAGCGCACCCTGCGAGCCAAAATCCTCGCTGGTTACCACAAGCCCCTTGCCGAATACCTGTTGCCAGAATCGATTCACGGTCACCCTGGCCGTAAGCGGGTTGTTCGGACTCATGAGCCACCTGGCCAGTCCAAGTCGATTTCGTGGCGATTCCAGTTCAAGCGGAGGCAATACGGCAGGCGTTGCTGCGGTAACTTCGTCGACTGGTTTATCATAGGCGCCTCGAAGCAACGTAAAGGTCTCACGCGGCTTACTCATCTCTTCCATGACAAGCGATGTAGGGATTTGATCCTCCGTCTCTTCGATTTGTTTCTTGAGTTTCGCCAACTGTTCGCTCAGTTGGAGATGGGCTTGATCCTTAGAGAGTCGGGATTCCGCTATTTGTTTTTCTAGATCCGCGGATGTTGCTCTGTATTCGGCTAACTTCGAATCGTTTTCCGGTGATGGTAACCTCACGAATGGAGGCGCATTTCGACGAATAGGGTTACCGTAGATACCGACGCCAAGTTCGGGAACATTGTGAAAAAAAGCCTTCAACGAATAAAAATCGCGTTGAGTAAAGGGATCAAACTTATGATCGTGGCATCGGGCGCAATTGAAAGTTTGGCCTAACCAAATAGCGGCGGTCGTCTCCACGCGATCGGCTGTGTACTCAGCCAAGAATTCTTCGCCAATAATGCCCCCCTCTTCGTTGAGCATGTGATTGCGATGGAAGCCGGTCGCGATGCGCTGTTGCAAAGTAGGCTCAGGAAGCAAGTCGCCAGCTAATTGTTCGATCGTAAACTGGTCGAATGGCATGTTTTCATTGAACGCTTGAATCACCCAATCTCGCCAGGGCCACAACTCGCGATCCCGATCCACTTGATAACCGTTGGTGTCGGCATAGCGAGCCGCATCGAGCCAGTCGACCGCCATGCGCTCGCCATAATGCGGGGATTGCAAAAGCCGATCCACCAACTTTTCATATGCCTGCCCGGACGAATCCATCAAGAAGGCTTCGACTTCTGAAAGAGTTGGTGGGAGTCCGGTTAAGTCAAGTGTGACACGTCGGATCAATGTCTCTTTGGATGCTTCGGGCGAGGGCTCGAGCCCCATTCGTTTCAGTTGCACTTGGACAAAACTATCGATGGATTGCGGTTGCTCGCGCGGTTGAGAATCGGAAAAAACGAGCGGTTCAAAGGACCAGTGGGCTCCCCAAGTTGCGCCTTCAGAGATCCACTTTCGGATCAGCTCAAATTGCAAAGAAGAGACTGTCTTGTGAAGCGCAGGTGGAGGCATCACTTCATCTGGATCATTGGATTCGATGCGATGTATCAAAGCGCTTAGCTCGGGCTTGCCAGGCACTACGGCAGCGGTACCAGCATTGGCTGACTTGGCAGATACCTCGACATCGAGACGTAGTCCTGCCTTCCGTGTTTTTTCATCGGGCCCGTGACAAGCGAAACAGTTTTCTGCAAGGATCGGTCGGATTTCGCGACTGAAGTTGACGGGCGAGTCTGCTTGAAGAGTGGATGAAAGAAACGAAAGTACCAAAAACAATACTAAGGAGTTAGTCGACCGTTGCATCAAGTCTGATCCCTATTTGTGAACTTTGGCGACGGCAGCCCATTCGGGCTGCTGTCGAGGATGAGTGTGAACCACTGCCTCTACGCTTTTACTTCAAAGATCGCTTCTACCTCGACCGCCGAATTGGTTGGGATCTGAGCAAAGCCTAGTGCACTTCTCGCGTGATAACCGTCTCCGGTCTTACCGAAAATCTCGTGCAACAGATCACTGCACCCGTTAATCACTAGATGCTGCTCGTGAAACTCAAGGGTCGAATTGACACAGCCGAGCAGCTTGATGACTCGCAAACCATTCAAAGTACCATGAGCGTTCCAAACCGAATTGAGGATTTTCACAGCACACTCGCGAGCGGCTACCTTACCTTCGTCGACTGACAGACCGGCACCCAGTTTTCCCTTCATGTCGCTCACATGACCAGAGGTAAAAAGCAAATTCCCAGACTTAGCTACCATTGCCAAGTAACCAGGTTCTTGCTTAGTAAACTGGATGTTCAACTCGAGAGCTTTTTCCTGTGGCGACACGACTTATACTCCATAGAATGTGTAATGGATCGAAACGAAACGTTCGTCAAGTGTACTTCAAAACGCAGAAAAAGCGGAGGACGATGGCTTTAGTCCCGTGTCGCCCCACAGACTCTTCCGAGAACAATGGTAGTACAATTACCGCCGAATTCAGCTATCATTGAACTGATGTAGTTGGAAGCACTTCTCCGCCTGTTCCTAAAGGTTGCGGCACCTGTGCGTTCCTGAAAATACTTTCTCCGCACTTTTAGTACATTTTCTACGAGAGGATTTTTCCGATGTCAGCATCTCGCCAAACAAAGCGCCGTGGTTTTCTGCAGGGAGTCGCCGTTGCAGGGACTGTAACTATTCTGAGCCCGTCAATGAATCGGGCTTTCGGCTACCTTTCCCCTAACGAACGTCCTGTCTTTGCAACGATCGGTCTGCGAAATCAGGGCTGGGAGATAACGAACAAGTCATTCAAGTTCGCTGATTTCGCAGCATTTGCCGACGTAGATTCCAACGTTCTCGGAGCGAACGTCG
Organism: Pirellula sp.; assembly: GCA_031374925.1. Classification (GTDB taxonomy): domain Bacteria; phylum Planctomycetota; class Planctomycetia; order Pirellulales; family Pirellulaceae; genus JBKCUI01. Next base: position 32,667 of record JANMHA010000333.1, read on the forward strand.
AGAAGGCGGAAAAGGCACAAAAGCAGAAGCCGGACGCTTACAAGGACTATCGAAAGATCCTCGATCGAAAAGACATCGATGCGGTCATGATTGCCACGCCAGACCATTGGCACACCAAGATCGCTGTCGAAGCGATGTACGCCGGCAAAGATGTGTATTGTGAAAAGCCGCTCACACTTACGATTGCCGAGGGCAAACTGATTGAGAAAGTTGTCAAGGAAACCGGCCGAGTCTTTCAGGTTGGCACCATGCAACGGACCGAATCAGAACAGCGGTTTCTGCAGGCGATTGCACTGGTGAAACATGGGCGCATCGGCACCGTGCAAAGAGTGACGTGTGGCATCAATGGCATGGATGCTTCGCCCGTTATTCCTGTTGTTCCCGTTCCCAAGGAACTAGACTGGGAATTCTGGCTCGGCCCTGCACCGAAAGTAGATTATCGAGCACTCCCCGAAATGCGCGTAGGTTACGGTGGCGGCGTTCCCCTCCACAGCAATTGCCACTACGCCTTCCGAAACTGGCACGAATACTCTGGCGGGAAATTGACGGATTGGGGTGCTCACCACGTCGACATCGCCTGCTGGGCGCTCGGTGCGGGGAACACCGGCCCCAGCAAAGTGACTCCGGTCGAATTCAAGTTGCCGGTCGAATACAAGGATGGACATCCGTTGGTTCAGGATCAGTACAATGCAGCAACCAGCTTCAAGATCAAAGTCGACATGCCAAAAGATGTCGAATTGACGATCACGAGTGAAGGGGACAACGGCATTCTGTTCGAAGGAACGGAAGGTCGCTTTTTTGTTAACCGAGGCAAGATTGATGGCAAGCCTGTCAAAGACCTGAAGGACAAGCCGCTGCCAGAAGGAGCGATCGAAGAGGTCTACGGTGGAAAAGTCAGCGAGAACCACACCGCCAACTTTATCGAGGGCATCAAGTCGCGCAAGCAACCGATCTCCGACGTCTGGTCGCACAATCGCATGCTCGAAATTTGCCACCTCTCCAACATCGCCATGCGACTGAATCGAGAAATCAAATGGGACCCAAACAAGCGAGAAATCATTGGCGACGTGCAGGCAAATTCGTTCCTCTCCCGTGAAAACCGCAAGGGCTACGAAATCCAGATGTAAGCTGCAGGTTGGTAATAAATCACATCTCGATTTTTCGACGACAAGCATGACCGACAGAGAACCATCAGGCATCGCACTTCCTACCGTGGGTGGTGCCCTTACCTGGATGGTTCGGTGGAACTGGGGTCGCAGTTTTCCGCCTGAGTTGCCGAAGCCTGTGGGCGTAGCGTGTGAGATTGATCCGAGGACCGCAGCGAGACGCTCGATTTAGATTCAGAAGATTTTTATGAACGAAGATTTGCTCCAAGAGTATCAGCAATTACAAAGCGACGGTCCAGTTGATCTATTTGATTTTCTTTCCCCGCATACGCACTCCTCATCAGACTCAAGACTGAAAGTCATTCTTCATGATCTTCAAGAGCGCTGGAGGACAGGCAGGCAGTTGAAAGTCGAGGAGTACGTTGAGCGACTTCCGGAATTAGCCAACAATCCGGAGGCAATTATGGCTTTGGTCCAAACCGAACATGAAGCGCAGTTCGGCACCGATACGAAACCGGAGGTATCAGAGCTGGCACAGCGATTTCCGCATCTAGCCGGCCACTTGCTTGAGCAATTGCACACGATTGATTTCGAGTCCACAGTGGCACCGGATCCGTTTTGCACCTTCAGTCGTGCCCCCGAAGCGGCCAAAGAAGAAATTCTGGTGTCGCGTTACAGGATGATACGTTTACTTGGTCAAGGAGCATTTGGACGCGTCTACTTGGCTCTTGATATCGAATTGGAACGCCAGGTCGCGATCAAAGTGCCACTTCCTGAACGATTTCAAGGTTCAAGCGATGCGGATCTCTATTTGGCCGAGGCCCGTACGGTTGCCAGCCTCAATCATCCGCATATCGTCCCGGTGTATGACATGGGCCGAACACCTGAGGGGGCGGTCTTTGTCGTTTCGCGTTTTATCGAAGGGACCACACTGGAAGCAAAACTGAATTCAAAAAGCCTCCCAATGGAGGATCTAGTTCGATTGCTGAAAACCGTTGCCGAAGCATTGCACTACGCGCACGGTCTTCGACTAATCCATCGCGATGTAAAGCCGGCGAACATCTTGATTGAAGATAGCACTCGCACTCCTTTCGTGGCGGATTTCGGTTTGGCAATCCGGGAGGAGGACTACGCCAAGCAAGGTGGGTTTGCAGGGACGCCAAGCTACATGAGCCCAGAGCAAGCACGAGGTGAAGGCCATCGGCTGGATGGCCGGAGCGATGTTTTTTCGCTGGGTGTGATTCTTTACGAATCATTGACTGGGCAAAGACCCTTTCGCGGTGGTACGCTCAATGAGTTGCTTCATCAACTCATTTCGATCGAACCGCAAGCTCCACGCAGTTTGCGAGAGGATATACCGGCCGAACTCGAGCGCATCTGCTTAAAGTCGCTGAGCAAACGTGTTTCCGATCGCTACGCCAGTGCATCTGCATTGGCTGAGGATCTTGGCGCCTGGCTACAGCCCACGTCGACGCGGGCGACACCGGACACTCGAGAGGAGCAGATCGTGCCCAAAGGCTTACGATCTTTCGATGCGAGCGATGCCAGCTACTTTTTGGAACTTTTGCCTGGCCCGCGCAATCGAGACAACCTGACAGAGAGCATTGCGTTTTGGAAACAGCGGATCGAACAAACCGATCCCGAGCAGACATTTAGCGTGGGCCTGATCTATGGCCCCAGCGGTTGCGGGAAATCCTCCTTGGTCAAAGCCGGGCTAATACCGCATTTGAATAAGGAAGTGATGGCAGTTTACGTCGAAGCCACGCCGGAGGATACAGAGGTCCGTATTCTACGAGGTCTACGGAAGCGATTGCCGGAGTTGTCGGATCAACTAGGACTCGCTGACACATTGGCCGCTTTGAGACGCGCTCAGGGCCGCAAAGTAGTCATTGTCATCGACCAGTTCGAACAATGGCTACATGCGCATAGAGCTGAGGCCGATGCCGAACTGGTAAAGGCATTGCGTCAATGCGATGGCGGCCGCTTGCAGGCGATCGTGATGATTCGCGACGACTTCGCGATGGCTGCAGCTCGGTTCATGAATGCGTTGGATGTGCCGATCGTGCAGGGCGAAAACTTCGCGACGGTGGATTTATTCGACATCGACCACGCGGCAAAGGTTATCACCCGGTTCGGTCAGGCATTCAACAAACTGCCGGCAAACGCTGGCAATCTGTCGGCCGATGAAAAGCAATTCGTTAGAGACGTATCCGAGGGACTGGCTCAAGACGGCAAAGTTGTTTCGGTGCGTTTGTCTCTGTTTGCCGAAATGGTAAAGGACAAGCCGTGGACCCCGACGACGTTAGAAAAAGTTGGAGGAACCAAAGGTGTCGGGGTAAATTTTCTGGAAGAGACCTTTAGTTCCCCGCAGTCAAATCCTCGTCACCGACTGCATGCGGTAGCAGCCAGAAGTGTTTTGAGAGCCTTGTTGCCGGAATTGGGTACCGACATTAAGGGGCACATGCGATCCCAGGCAGAGCTGATGACCGCGTCAGGTTACCAGGACAGACCATCTGACTTCAATGACCTATTACGGATCCTCGACAGTGAGTTGCGTCTGATAACTCCCACAGACCCCGAAGGCGAAAGCCTAAGCGATATGGCTCACCACTCGCCTCTCGCCACTCGTTTCTATCAACTCACTCATGACTATTTGGTACCGTCTTTACGAGACTGGCTTACAAGAAAACAGAAGGAAACTCAGCGGGGAAGGGCTGAATTGAAACTAGCCGAACGCACGTCGGCTTGGAATGCAAAACGTGAAGTGAAACAGTTGCCTACGCTTTTGGAATGGATTGGCATCAGTCGACTCACGGATCAAAAACTTTGGACCGACACGCAGCGCAGCATGATGCGGTCCGCAACTCGTATGCATATGACGCGGGTAGGCTTGGCCGCTGTGCTGGTCGTCGCAATGGCTGGTATTGGTCTACGGACAAAAAGCTATTTCGATCTCCAAAGATTGGAGGCGGAAGCCAGTAGTCGAGTCGATGGATTGATCAAAGCAGATAGTTCCAACCTCGTATCGACCGTTGATGGTCTCAAGAAATATCGAGAGTGGGCTCTAGACGATCTCGAAAATGCGTTTAAGAACTCGGCCGTGGATTCGAATGCCAAATTGCATGCTGGTCTCGGCTTGTTGTCGTCCGAAGTACCTCCGGACCCAGCGCTTTTGAATTACCTGAAGGAGCGTTTACTGACTCTCTCACCAACGCAACTTGCACCCGTGCGCACGCTCTTGGAACCCCATAAAGCGGAACTTACTCCTGACTATTGGCAAATTGCGTTGGATGACAAACAATCGGCCATACGCCGCTTCCATGCCGCAAGTGCACTAGCCGCTTTCGACCCTTTGCATGCATCTTGGGACAAATCGAAGGTTGCAACTTTCGTCTCGGAGCAGCTCGTGGCTGTAAGTCCAACGGACATTAGCCAGTACCAGGAATTGGTTCGACCGGTTTCTGCGAAATTGATACCCGCTCTGACCGTGATTTTCAAGGACCAAGCGCGAAGTGAACTGGCTCGCACGTTGGCGACGTCACTTTTGGCGGACTACGTAGCTCAAGATCCAGAGACACTTATCGAGTTGATTCTCACGGCAGACGCCCCCTCGGACAAAGCCTTGTTTCCGGTACTGAAAAGGCACCTGGATGTGGCGGTCAAGCGGTTTGAATCTATCTTGGATCGCAGTGTAAAGCCAAATTGGCGTGATGGACCGTTGGATAAGAATTGGGTTGAGCCAGATTCGGCGATTCAAGCATCCATTGAATCCTCGCACGGCATGATCGGTGAACGTTTTGCCTATGTCGTGGACATGCCGATGGACAAGTTTATAGATGTCGCCGAGAAACTGCGAACCAGCGGTTATAGACCAACGCGGGTGAGGCCCTACTCAAATTCTAGCTCCCCTCTCCTGGTACGCGAGGCGGGACTTTCTACCTCCCCTCTCCTTTTGGGAGAGGGGCTGGGGGTGAGGGTTTCCGCCATCTGGACCCGCGACACCAAACGCTGGGTACTCGAAACGAACGTCGCAAAATCTGCCTTACCCACCGTCGACAAGAACGCGGAAAAAGACGGACTCCTCATTGACGATATTTGCGTCATGCCATCAAGAGAAGAAGCACCCGATCCATCCTGTATCGTCCTGTGGTCAGAGCCAACAGGAGAAAAAGAACAACGACGCGTAGTCGTCGACGTAACCGATCAAAACATAGTTCAAACAAACACGCAACTCATGGACAATGGAATCCAATCGCAACGAACCATCGCTGTTCGAGTGAATTCCAACGGCGAGCGTTTTTATTCAGGCATTTGGTCCAACCAGGGTGCACCGTCAGAATTGCGCGAAGCATACGCTGGATTCGAACTCGTTGACCAACCTCAATGGGATGTAGCCTTGGCGCCCGCGGGCCGACTACCGGATCCACTCGACATATTCCGGAAACAACTTGCAGGTCTTGAAAAACTTACAGCCGAAAAATTCGAAGATCCGAAATTGCGAGAGTTGCGAGCCACTGCAAACTACAGGATCGGCCACCTCGAATTAGCTTTGGCAGACCTAGACATTCTTATCGGGAAAGGAAGGTACTCGTCTGAAATCCTACAGTACCGAACGCTAACGCTTGCCCGACTCGGAAGAGCCGAAGAGGCACAGGCATCGCTCGAAAAGTATCTCGCGACAGATGTACCCACCAGTTTCAAAGCCTACTTGCAAATTCAGTTACCCGCTTGGCTAGGCGAGCACGACAGGGCGTGGGAACAATTGCAAACTACCGCAACATCTTCAGCTCAATCGGCTGAGGATTTATACAACTTGGCTTGTGCAAGCGCTCTCTGTTCTCAGGCATTTCATTCGAAAAACGCAGAACAAGCAAAAAGATTCGCAGATCTTACCTTTGACATCTGGAAACAACTTATCCAAAAGGGTTACAGCGACGCTGGTCAATTCAAATCCGATGCAGACTTTGCCAGCTTGCACACGGATCCGCGGTTTGCAAGCCTATTGAATCAAATCGAACCCGCCCCAAGATTCGCCGCATTATGGCAAGCCGACATTCATTTCGAATCAAAACTAATTACCGTCGACACCTCCAACCAATCGCGACAAAGTATCCAGCAACACCTCTCCCGAGGATACCGTCCCAAAGCGATCGCCGTCGACAGTTCTGTCAAACTTCCCTATACAAACTTCAATCTTCTTCTCCATCTGCCCATCATTCCTGATCGAGAGAAGGAAGAATTGGCCGTCCAGCAGTCAGCTGCCGCAACGGCGCTGATTAGGCTCAGCGCTGCTGAAAAGGTATGGCCACTTTTGCAAGATCAACGAGACTCGCAGATGCGCAGTCATCTACTGCATCGCCTAGCATCCTACGCAGTCGATCCTCAAACGCTTCTGAATCAATTGAACACGGAGGTCGAGGTCTCCCGCCAGCGATCGCTCATCCTTGGCCTGGGTGAATTCGCTCGAGTCAAATTGTTATCGTCTGAACAACAAGCTAGCTTGCTGAGTGACCTGATACGAAGGTACTCCAATGATCCTAACTCTGGGATTCACGGTGCGGCCGAATGGACATTGCGTCAACTTGGGGCAACGGAAGACATTGCAAATGCAAAGGCCGCTTATTCCAGCGGAGCACGAATCGGCGATCGCAACTGGTATCTAACTAAAACGGGTGCAGACAACAATACCAGCATCACGATGACAATCATCCAACCCCCGGATAGTTTCATGATGGGCTCACCAATCCACGATGCAGAACGTTTTCAGGGACCAACAGGCAAACACGAACTCCGACATTTTCGCCGAATTGGCCGAACATTCGCGATCGGAGGGCATGAAGTCACCGTGGCTCAGTTCAAAGCATTTCGGCCACGGCATAATTTCGACGCGAGCAAGGCCCGCACCGGCGACTCGCCAGCCAACATGATTCGATGGTATGACGCGGCAGAGTATTGCAATTGGCTGAGTGAGCAAGAAGGGATTCCCCGAGACCAGTGGTGCTACGATCCGGATCAGAAGTTTTCCGACGGGATGCTTCTACTGCCAGATTACCTTCAACGCACTGGCTACCGGCTACCGAGTGAAGCGGAATGGGAATATGCGAGCCGTTTTGGCACCACAACGGCTCGCTATTATGGTGAATCAGAGACACTCATGGCTGATTATGCTTGGTACAGCAGGAACTCAGGAAACGAGCGGATGTTGCCTGTTGGTAGCCTCAGACCGAACGCCGCAGGCTTGTTCGACATGCTAGGCAATGCCGCGGAATGGTGCCAGGATCGAGCATCGATTTACGGTACTGTCGCAGAGTTTTTGAATGATAAAGAACTCGCGGGAAAGATAAATAACGCAAATGTCCGTGTGTTGCGTGGCGGTTCGTTCAGCGACTTCGCAGCGTATGTGCGCTCCGCGAGTCGCAGCCTAAACCAACCCGACGGCAGGAGCTACCTCACGGGATTGCGTGTTGCAAGGACTTACCGTTAGCCTTGCGTCATTTCCCAACCGATAGGACATGCGCCGCCGTATTTAGGCCGCTTTGGATCGCTCCCTCAATGCTGCCGGTCTCGCAGTAGTCCGGCCCGCACCAACAATAATAGCACTTGGCATCTATTCAGGCTCCGTCCCTACGGACAAGGCAGCGTCGTCCTTGTTGGAACGGGAGAGTCTTGGGTTCTCGATATAGGCTAGCACGAGCGCGATGTCGGCCGGGGTTATGCCGCTAATTCGGCCAGCTTGGTCCAAATTGATTGGTCGAATGCGGCCAAATTTCTGCTTCGCTTCGGTTCGCATGCTGGTGATCGACTCATAGCTAAAATTCTTGGGTATGACTTTGTCCGACATGCGATTTTGGCGGTCCACTTGGATTTGCTGTCGGGCGATGTAGCCAGAATATTTGGTATCAAATTCGACCTGCTGAGCAACTTCGGCATCAAATTGACTCAGAGATTCTGGAAACATGCAAGCCAGTCCGTCCCAAGTTACCTCCGGTCGGCGCAAGTGTTTGTCCGCGGGCGTGTTATCGACGCGAAGCTGCGACAGCAACTTGGTCGCCGATTCAATGGCGGACATTTTTTTGGCGAAGCGATCGTATCTTGCTTTGTCTACTAAACCGAGCGAGTACCCCAATTCTGTCAATCGACGATCCGCGTTGTCCTGTCGCAGCATCATGCGGTACTCGGCTCGACTGGTGAACATGCGATACGGTTCATCGACGCCGCAGGTAACGAGATCGTCCGCCAGAACCCCCATGTAAGCAACTTCACGGCCTAGCACCAAACCATCTTTGCCTTTCAATCGCAAAGCGGCGCTGGCACCAGCAATCAACCCTTGTGCTCCAGCTTCTTCGTAGCCGGTGGTTCCATTGAGCTGCCCTGCAAAAAACAGGCCTTGGACACTTTTGGTTTCAAACCACGGTTGAAGCTGATCAGGCGGGCAGAAGTCATATTCGACTGCGTAACCATATCGCATTATCTGAGCTTTTTCGAGGCCCGGAATCAATCGCATCATTTGGTCTTGCACGTCGCGGGGCAGCGAAGTGGAAATACCGTTGACGTAAACCTCGAGCGTGTTGCGGCCCTCGGGTTCCAGAAAGAGTTGATGTCGACTTTTGTCTGCAAAGCGGACGACTTTGTCCTCGATGGATGGACAATAGCGAGGCCCGGTCGATTGGATCTGGCCTGTGTACATTGGAGCACGATGAAGGTTGTTGCGAATCAGCGAATGCACCGCTTCGTTGGTATAGGTAATCCAGCACGGGATATGCGGACCGGGAAGAGAGTCGGTCATGTAGGAAAAGGGCTGCGGAGATTCGTCACCTGGTTGCGCTTCGGTCTTTGAGTAGTCAATGGTTCGACCATTGAGGCGGGCTGGAGTTCCGGTTTTGAAACGTTGAACACGGAAGCCCAAACGCAGGAGGGCCTGGCTGATGCCAGACGTGGTCCCTTCGCCGGCGCGTCCGCCAGCCGTCTTGGCTTCCCCGGTATGCATGACCGCTTGCAGGAAGGTGCCGGTCGTCAAAACGACTGCACTCGCGTGGTAGGTTGCGTCCCCTTTCACGCGAACGCCGACGATGCGTTCTTGTCCATCGACCGTTTCGGTGAGTAGGTCTTCGACCAATTCTTGACGTAAGTCGAGGTTTTCCATTTCTTCGATTCGGCGTTTGATTTCAAACTGGTAGCCTTTTTTGTCAGCTTGGGCGCGAGGGGAATGCATGGCAGCTCCCTTTCGGCTGTTGAGCATTCGGAATTGGATGCCGGTTCGGTCGATGGTTTCACCCATCAATCCGCCTAACGCATCGATTTCACGAACAATTTGTCCCTTGGCAACGCCGCCGATGGCCGGATTGCAGCTCATTTGTCCGACCGTGTCTAGATTTCCAGTCAATAATGCAACGCGAGCCCCCAGCCGAGCCGCGGCCGCGGCAGCTTCCGTCCCAGCATGGCCTGCTCCCACGACAATTATGTCATAGTCGTATCGATTCATTTCCTACTTGCTTTTCCGAAATTTTCCACGAAAGTGAAGCACTGTACTCCCTGGCAAGAATCACGTCACGGAGTGCTATGCCACAATGCTATGCCACAATGAGCCTAACAGTACGTATCCATGGTATCCGTAGAACCAACGATTGGCGAGCGTCCGCTTCGTTATCATGGAAAATCGACTGAATGGACGATTCGCTACCATTGGCGACGGACCTGTTCCAACCACCACTAATGCTTTTGTAAGGATGCTATGACTAACCGATTGACCTCGCGAACACCATTTACTTGGTTGTGTCTCATTTGGCTCAGCAATTTGATCTTCCAGGCGCCAGCATTTGGACAGTCTGCGACGAAGCCTGCCGAGCTTGCGATTGTCAACGCTAATATTTTGATTTGCGATCCTGCCATGAACCGAGCAAGCGCGATCGCGATTCAAAATGGTCGCATTATCGGAATCGGTGACAGAACTGACATAGAGCCCTTTTTAAACAGGTCAACTCAGGTCATCGATGCACATGGAATGACCGTTACGCCCGGATTCACCGATAGCCATCTCCATTTTGTTGGGCTAGGGCAATCGCTTCAGATGCTGGACCTAAGCCAGGCTAACTCGTGGGAGAAAGTCGAATCCATGGTTGTCGAGGCGTCGCTTCGATTGCCAAAGGGAACCTGGATCGAAGGGCGCGGTTGGCATCAGTCCAAGTGGATTTCACCACCAAAAGGAAACGTCGATGGCTACCCACATCATAGCGCATTGAGTGTTGCCGTTCCAGATCATCCGGTGGTACTTACCCACGCGAGCGGACATGCCAGCTTTGCCAACCAAGCCGCCATGAAACTCGCTGGTGTCGATCGAAACACGCCGGACCCCAAAGGAGGTGAATTGCTGAAGGATTCCGAAGGGAATCCCATTGGCGTCTTTCGTGAGAACGCGCAATCTCTGATAAGACGAGTTCAATCACGCACGACTGAGCGGCTGAGCGACGAACAAACCCTTGCCATGGTGCTAACGCAGCTTCAATTGGCTGGCAAAGAGTGTCTGAAGCATGGAATCACAAGTGTGCACGACGCGGGTAGCAGCTTTGCAACCGCTCGGCTCTTCAAACGATTGGCTGAATCCGGTCAGTTGCCTCTCCGCATGTCAGTTATGATTCGGGAGGGGAGCGATAGCCTTGCTGCGCAAATGGACTCGCATCGATGGGAAAGTGTAGGCGATGGCTTTCTGTGTGTGCGTAGCGTCAAAGTCTCCATCGACGGTGCGCTTGGACCTCATGGCGCTTGGCTGTTGGAACCCTACAGCGACTTGCCCGCGTCAGCCGGCTTGAACACGCTAGCCATGGACGAACTCAGGAGCATTGCGACGCTTTGCAAGAAAAACGATTGGCAGTTGTGCGTACATGCCATAGGAGATCGAGCTAACCGAGAAGTGCTTGATGTATACGAACAAGTTCTCGCCTCGCAGGCCTCGAGTGACCATCGGTGGCGGATTGAGCACGCACAACATCTTTCAACTCAGGATATCCCACGCTTTGGCAAGCTCGGGGTCATTCCGGTGATGCAAGCCAACCACTGCACCAGCGATGCGATCTTTGTGCCTCAACGGTTGGGAGAGAGACGCAGTGCTCAGGGGGCCTACGTTTGGCGATCCCTCATAGATACTGGGTCTATCATCCCAAATGGAACCGATGCGCCAGTGGAGCGGGTCGACCCGCGGGCTAGTTTGTACGCGGCTGCGACTCGGCAACTTGCTTCGGGAGAAGTGTTTTATCCGAATCAGTGCATGACGCGCAAGGAAGCGTTGCTGAGCTATACTCTTTGGCCGGCGCGAGCCGCATTTCAGGAAAAGCAATTGGGGTCATTGGAGAAAGGCAAAATGGCAGACCTAGTGATGTGGGATACCGATTTGCTTAGTTGCGAGCCTTTGGACATGTTGACTGCCAAAGTTGAGCTCACGGTTTTGGCCGGATCGATCGTTTATCAAGGATTAGCCAAAGCAAACGATTAGCCAAAGCAAACTCCGCGCATCGATGGATCGACTAGTTTTGCATTCCGTCATGTCGTTCACCGCGTTCGTAGACGACGTTGGCCCTACCGACGATCATGGGGTCTAGTGGTCCAATGCGTTCGTCGTTTTTTCCAGCATAGGGAAGCCTATGAAGTACGTAACGCATTCCATTGAGCCTTGCTCGCTTTTTGCAATCCGACTTGATGACAGTCCAAGGTGCGTCGGTTGTGTCGGTATGAAAAAACATCGCTTCCTTGGCCTTAGTGTACTCGTCCCATTTGTCGAGCGAAGCCATATCAATCGGTGACAGTTTCCACTGTTTGAGCGGATGGGATTCACGTTCCTTGAATCGTCGTCTTTGTTCGTTGCGACTCACGGAGAACCAAAACTTGATGATATGCGTGCCGCTTCGGACGAGATTGCGTTCGAATTCAGGGGCTTGTCTCATGAACTCTTTGAGTTCATCGTTATTGCAAAACCCCATTACTCGCTCAACACCCGCTCGGTTGTACCAGGAACGATCAAACAGAACGATTTCACCCGCTGTTGGCAAATGCTCTACGTAACGCTGAAAATACCATTGCCCGCGTTCGATCTCGCTCGGCTTCTCCAAGGCTACGACTCTTGCTCCGCGCGGATTGAGATGCTCCATGAAACGTTTGATCGTTCCACCCTTGCCTGCCGCATCTCTTCCTTCGAAAAGGATAACCACTTTTTGCCCAGACTTCTTGACCCATGCTTGCAACTTAAGCAATTCGACTTGAAGACGATACTTTTGTTTCTCGTAATTCTTCCGGGTCATTAAGTTCTTATAGGGATAACCGCCCGATCGCCAGTCTGCAGACAACTCATCGTCAGGCTGCAGCTTCAATTCAACGTTCAAATCGCTCTTGCCCAGTAGTGCATCACGAAGGATGGCGGCATCGTCAGCAGAGGCTCCGGCCATGATGGCTCCCAGCGCTTTGGTCAATCCATCAATGTCGTGAGGCGGTATCGATTCTATGACATCTTTTACGGCGGCAATCTTCGACTCTTGCGCGGCCGCAATTGCTTCGCCGACAACGAATTTTTCAATGTCTGATTCCGCGAGCCGTGGTGAGATGTCTCCTTTTGAAACTTGTCGACGCGAGGGTGGTCTTCCCTCAACATCCTTCTTATTCGGGTTTTTCTTGGCAGTTTTTGGAGTTGCGGTTTTGGAATCCTTTCCAGTCGCGGGAGGAGATTTTCGGTCAGGCATGCTATGGTCTGGCATTAGAATAAACTCATCAGGAAGCTCAGGGGAGACCCGTTCGTGGTAATCGAGATGGCCGATCAAGGGATACTACCCCTTTACTATAGCTCGACAAAACCCTAACGGATCCTGTGGTTGCGTAAGTTTGGGCCGGGATTTCTTGGGATGGAATTGCGGTGGTATCACAGTTGGTTTTGGCGTATAATTTGATGGAAGCGTGTGGCTGAAAATCATCGCGCTCCCCCCGTTGAACGGTTTAAGTACTCCCGCCTATTCATTTCTATGCTTGGATTTAATATCTGCTTGCGCTCTGCTCGAACCGTTTGTGCAACCATCTTGATGGTTTCAACGCAATTGCTGGCCCAAGAGAACTCGGGCAACGCACCGGCCGAGTTGGCTCGACAGACACTGAGCAAGTACTGTTACGATTGCCATACCGGCGACAAACCTGAAGGTGGTGTGCGTGTCGACTTTCTGGCAACCGATGGAGAGCTAGCAGGCCAGATCGAACTGGTCGACAAAATCATTTTAACCCTAAAGGATCAGCAGATGCCACCTGCGGATGCCGAACAACCGGAGGGTGCCGATCGGGTTCAGCTGATCGAATGGATTGAGCAACGACTTCGGAAATTCGACTGCGGCAGTGTCAATCGTCCTGGACGCGTAACTATGCGTCGATTGAATCGAACCGAGTACAACAATACTGTTCGCGACTTGACGGGTTTGGATTTAAGACTGGCGAATGATTTCCCGTCAGATGATGTCGGAAATGGATTTGATAACATCGGCGACGTATTGTCGTTGCCTCCAATCTTGCTGGAAAAGTATTTAACGTCGGCCAAGCAGATCGCGGACGAGGTTATTAAGAACCAAGACGCTACGAAAAGAGTTTTTCCTAGGCAACCCAGCGATCCGAACAACCTCGAGGAAGCCGTTGAAGTAGCCCGTGCGAACGCAAGCAATTTCGCTAGTCGTGCGTTTCGAAGACCGCTTGAGACAGAAGAGTCGGAGCGGTTGTACCAACTGATGAGGGCAGCTTGGGAAGCGAATGCGACGAAAGAGGAGATCATGCAGACGATGATCACTGCTGTTTTGGCCTCCCCGCATTTCATCTACCGAGTTGAAGACGACAAGCCGGAAGATTTTGTGGACGGCATTCGACCGCTAAACGATTTCGAGATAGCTTCGCGGATGTCCTATTTTCTCTGGAGCAGCATGCCGGACGATCGATTGATCGAATTAGCAGCTCAGAGGAAGCTGAATACGACTGAGCACTTAAAAGCTGAAGTGGACCGCATGCTGGCGGATCCTAAAGCCAATGCGTTGGTGGAGAACTTTGCTGGGCAATGGTTGCAACTCCGTGACCTGGAGGCGTTGTCACCGGACCCAGTGAAGTTCTCGACTTTTGATGCTAATCTTCGACGTTCCATGCGGCGAGAAACGGAATTGTTATTCACCAGCATTTTGAAAGAGAATCGAAGCATCCTCGAGTTGCTTAGCGCGGATTACACGTATGTGGATGCTCGGTTGGCAAGACACTATGAACTAGATGGGATCAGCGGCGATGAGTTTCAACGGGTCGACTTAAAAGGAAAGCGACGCGGCATGTTGATGCATGGCAGTATTCTGTTGTTGACGTCAAATCCCACACGCACTTCGCCGGTGAAACGCGGCAAATGGGTTTTGGAGAATTTGCTCGCGGAACCGCCACCCCCGCCACCTCCGAATGTGCCCGAATTGGGCGCAGCAGGCGAGACATTGGGAACCTTGCGACAGCAGATGGAACAACATCGAGTCAATCCTAATTGCGCCGTGTGCCACGTAAAAATGGATGCTGTCGGTTTTGGTTTGGAAAACTTTGACGCGATTGGGTCCTGGCGAGATGCGGACGGTCGTGAAAAAATTGACCCGTCTGGGATCCTGCCAGGTGGGCGAACTTTCAACGGACCATTGGATTTAGTACAGATTTTGGTCGAAGATAAGAAAGCAGAATTCAGTCGCTGCTTGTCGTTGAAAATGTTAACATATGCGTTGGGGCGGGGGCTGGGTGTCGCGGATCGCTGCACGGTAAGCTCCATTGTTAACAATTTGACGGACGATAATTACCGATTTTCCACATTGATTAAGTCGATCGTGACAAGCCCGCCTTTCACCCACCAAGAATCAGGACGTTAAAGATGTCAAATTTGTTGAATTCCAAGTTGTCTCGACGGACGGTGCTTCGCGGTTTAGGGGTTTCGCTTGCGCTGCCATGGCTGGAAGTGACCAGTACAGTCGTCAAAGCGGCTTCGGTCGCGTCCTCTCCCACCCGAATGGCATTCATCTTCGTCCCCAACGGCGTTGTTATGAATAACTGGGTGCCCAAAACCGAGGGCTATGGATTTCAGCTTCCTCGGACATTGGAACCGCTCGCCTCAGTTCAAAATGAATTGCTGGTGATTACAGGATTAACTCACGACAAAGGCCGCGCCAACGGTGACGGTGCTGGTGATCACGCTCGGAGCGCGTCGGTGTTCTTGACGGGATCGCAACCAAGAAAGACCGATGGCGAACACATTCGATCTGGAATCTCGGTCGATCAATTGGCAGCTCAATCTATTGGACAGAAGACTCGTTTCTCGTCCCTGGAGTTGGGTGTAGATCCAGGTCGCATGGCTGGCAATTGCGATTCCGGTTATAGCTGTGCTTACTCATCCAACATTTCTTGGTCATCGGAGTCGACTCCCGTCGGCAAGGAGGTGAATCCGCGGTTAGTATTCGAGCGACTGTTCGCTGGCGGAAAGCCAAGCGAAGTCGACAAGAGTCAACAACAGCGAGAAGCGCTCCATAAAAGCGTACTCGATTTTATTTCGGATGACGCAAAGCGGTTGCAGAATAAACTTGGTCGCAACGACAATCGAAAGCTCGATGAATATTTGACCGGTGTGCGTGAAGTCGAACGACGCATCGGTACAAAAGCTTCGAAACCGTTGGATATCCAGGTTGACTATGCAATTCCGGATGGCGTTCCCGGCGACTATCAAGATCACATGCGAATGATGTGCGACCTCATGGTGCTCGCATTTCAAACCGATTCGACGCGCATAGCGACCATGATGTTTGCCAATGCCGGTGACAACAAGAACTATCGCAAGATCGGTGTTCCCGAGGGCCATCACGATTTGTCGCACCACGGTGACAACCCAGAGAAACTCGAAAAGATCAGTAAAATCAATCGATTCCAGATTGAACAACTGAGTTATCTTTTGCAAAAGATGAAGTCGATTCGCGAGGGAGAGCGTACTTTGCTGGACAACTCCATGGTTGTTTATGGAAGTGGGATCAGCGACGGAAATCGTCACAACCACGATAACTTGCCGATCTTGCTTGCAGGCTCGGGTGGTGGAACGATCGAGACAGGTCGGCATCTTCGATATGACCTGGAGACACCGGTTTGCAATTTGTTCATGTCGATGTTGGATCGCATGGGCGTAGATGCACCGTTTATCGGTGACAGCACTGGACGCCTGCCTGGGTTGAGTATCTAGTCGCTGAGCGAGGCCCTCGCTCAGACTGCGGTAGCTTAACCGAACGAGCGAAATGCCCCGCTCGTCCGCAGTGAGCTAGCCTTGTTTTCACTTGGAGATTTTTCGTGCGTACCTATTGGATTTCCGCAATTGTATTCTGCTTTTGCGTGCCGTTTTCTACCTTGGGGGGAGCACAGTTGCGCGATGCGTCGGCGGACGAACTCATCAAGCAACTGGACGACAAGGAAGTTGAACGCCGCCGCGATGCAGCTTATGAGTTGGTGCGACGCGGGGATCATACCGAATCGGTGATCGCAGCATTAGGAAAGGCGACTGCCGATGATGACACGCAAGTTCGCGTGCAATCTCTCACTGGCTTGGCTCGCGCCGGAACAAAATCAGAGCCTGTTATTCCAGAGCTACTCAAATGCCTTGGCAATCGCGACTCGCAAGTTCGTTACCGAGCTGCTGGAGCGCTCGGATCGATTGGGAATGCCGCGATCAAGCCGTTACTATCGCACTGGGCGAATGCGTCTAGCGATACCAAGATAGCCGTAGCACAGGCATTTGCTAGAATTGGTCCGGAAGCAGATTCAGCCATTCCACTGTTGAACGAAGGTCTAAAGGGCAAAGACGGTTTGCCTCGGTACGCAGCGGAAGCCTTAGTGGCGATAGCACCACAGGACGAAACCAAGCTGCTAGAGCTAGCTGAACATCCTGATTCGGCGGCAAGAAAGGTCGGTATTAGCGGGCTGGCTGCACTTGCATCGCTTTCGGAATTGGCCATGCAAAGGCTGCAAAATGCAGCGAGCGACTTGGACCCAAAGATACGCGAGACGGCCATTATCGTGGTGGCCAAATCGGGTTTGCCAATCGGTAAGAAGTCCGTGTTGATCGAGGATGCGCTAGTTGACCCCGTGGCATCGGTGCGAGCCGCAGCGATTGTGGCGATGAATAAATCTTCGCTACCGGCCGAAGCTTTTTCACAGCGGCTGGCGACGCGACTGCCAACCGTTGACATTGACGCCGCCAACGCGTTGGTGGGTGCGATTGCTCTGCTTGGACCAGGCGCGCGAGGGACCTTGCCAGCGATGGTGGACGTGGCTAACAGGAAAGGAATCGATCAGCAGCTTCTGTCGAAAACGTTCGCGAGTTTTGGCGCAGGTGCGGTTCCGGATTTGTTGGCGGCGATTGAAAAGTATCCAGCCTTTGAGCCCGTTTTCTCGCAGGCACTAGGATTGATTGGGGAGCCTGCGGTGGAGTCGCTAACACGTGGCATTTCAAGCAAAGTGGAACTGGTGCGCATGTCCGCAACACGTGCCCTCGGTGCCGTGCGCCCGCTAAACAAGTCTTTGCTGCAAAAGCTAGTAACCGCGGTCGAAGATGAATCGGCTCAAGTTCGCGAAATTGCGATAGCGTCATTGATCGTTGCCGCCAAGGACGCGGACTTTACCAAGGACACACTCCTCAAAGCGACGCGGGATGTTGAACCCAAAGTTCGCGCAGCAGCGTTGCAAGCCCTACGGAGTTTCAAATTCACGGATGATCAAATACAGGAGGTGGTGGAGCGAAGTTTAAAAGATGCGTCGCCGGAAGTTCGCTCAAGCACCCTTAGCGTCCTCAGTGAAATTCCAACGCTGCTTCCGTCCCGTTTGCAGCAACTGGTTGGTCTAGTCAAAGACACCGATTCGTCTGTGAGAACGAGGGCTACTCAGACCTTAGGGAAACTAGAAAAGAAACTAGTTAACGATTCGGTTGTGGAAGCTTGCGTAGCCGCACTACGCGATGACGACCATGCCGTCCGAATCGCGGCGACAGAGACGGTTAAGTCGCTGAGTATCTCGGAGAATGTGGTTCTGGACGCTCTCGGCAGCAATTTGGCGGATGATCTGACATTGCTGCGTCTAACACTGGAAACGGTATCGGGCTTCGGTGACAAAGCGGCTTCTATGATTCCATCCGTATCGCAACTGGCTTCTCATGAAAAAGCCGAAGTGCGGGTGGCAGCGCTAGGTGCTCTTGCCGCTATTGAAAAGTCCCCAGAATTGCTCTGTGGTCGCTTGACGGAAGCACTCGATGACAAGGAATGGGAGGTACGGCGAGTGGCAGGAGCTGCCTTGGGCAAGCTAGGCCCAAATGCAAAGAATTCAGTTCCGAAGTTGTTTCGAATGCTGAGCAGCGACGAGGATCGAGACTTTGCAAGCAGCGCCTTGAAGGAGATCGACACGGCTCCGGTCGAAGCGATTCCGTTGCTGATGGAGAAACTTGAATCGGAAGAGCGCCGAACCGCATTTTACGCGGTTTCGCTGCTCGGTAAGATTGGACCGCCAGCCGCCGAAGCCCTCCCAAAATTAGAAGCCATGCTGGCCAAGCCAAGTGGAGATCCAGGGCGCGCCGAGTTTCGCAAGAAGTTTTTGGTTGAGGCCATTGCAGCCATCAGGGGTGAGCCGAAGCCTAAGAAGTAAGCATTCCCCCAGTAAACTCGGAGGCCCGAATTTATTTGGAAGAGTGCTTCTCGAGTTCAAGCACTTGAAGCGTAGTTCTCAAGACGGCGTCGGCGGCAAGAGACATGCTATCGATTCCTTCTTGCACCAAGAACTGCGCGAACTCAGGATAGTCGCTTGGCGCCTGGCCGCAGATCCCGATCTTGCGTCCCTTTGCGTGCGCCGTTTTGATAACGGAGGAGATCATGCGTTTCACAGCTGTATTGCGTTCGTCGAACACATGAGAGACAATCTCGGAGTCACGGTCGACCCCCAAAATAAGTTGCGTTAGGTCATTCGATCCGATGGAAAAGCCATCGAAAATATCAGCGAATTCGTCTGCCAAAATCACGTTGCTGGGAATCTCACACATCACGTAGAGTTCTAAACCATCTTGTCCCCGAACCAGACCGTAACGAGCCATTTCGGCCTGAACTTTCTGACCTTCCACGATCGTTCTACAAAAGGGGATCATCAGCTTTAGGTTCCGAAGCCCCATCTCGTGACGAACTTTTTGTACGGCACGGCATTCCAGTCCAAAGGATTCACGAAATGAGTCATGATAATATCGGGAGGCACCGCGAAATCCTATCATAGGATTCTCTTCTTTTGGTTCGTATTTTGATCCTCCGATTAGACCGGCGTATTCATTCGTCTTGAAGTCGCTCAAACGCAGAATTACGTCCTTGGGATAGAATGCAGCAGCGATCATCGCAATGCCTTCCGCGAGACGGTCAATATAGAACTGGGGTTTATCCGAATAGCCCTTCGTGATCGCATCCACTTCGGCTTTCGTGGATGGATCCAGTTCGTCGTACTCGAGCAAGGCTCTGGGGTGAATTTTCAGGTAGGTTGAGATGATGAATTCCTCGCGAGCGAGGCCGACTCCGTCGCAGGGTAAAGCGGATAACGCGAACGCTTCTTCCGGCGTCCCAACGTTCATCATGATCTTGACACGAGGACGTTGAAATTCCGCCACGTTAATAGATTCGATAGTGAAGGGCAACTCTCCCTCATGCACGGTCCCAGTCTCTCCATCGGCACAGCAGATCGTTACCATATGGCCATCGTGAAGAACCTCTGTTGCCGTTTGGGTTCCAACAATAGCTGGCAAGCCTAATTCACGACTTACAATCGCCGCATGGCACGTGCGACCGCCCCTATTCGTGACGATCCCTGCGGCCCGTTTCATGATCGGTTCCCAATCTGGGTCCGTTTTGTCGGTTACCAGAATTTCACCGTCACGAAACTCCTTCATTTCGTGAACGCTGCGAATCAATCGCGTCCGTCCGTTGCTTATTTTCTCGCCTATCGCGCGCCCCGTTAGAATGGGCTTTTCTTTTCCGCCCAGATGATAGCGTTCGATGGTTGTTTTTGACTTTTGTGACTGAACTGTTTCCGGGCGTGCCTGAACAATGAAGAGTTCGCCGGTCAATCCGTCCTTGGCCCATTCCATGTCCATGGGACATCTTGAACCGCTTCGCTCACTATAGTGGTCTTCGATGGCACAAGCCCAGCGCGCTAAAGTCAGAATATCATCGTCGGAAAGGGCAAATTTATCCGCTTCATCCAATGAGACAGGAACGTTCTTTGTCATCTTGCTTCCCCCGATGTCGTACACAAGCTTCATTGCTTTCGAGCCTAGGGATTTCTTTAAGATCGGCCTGCACCCCTGGAGAAGCGTTGGTTTGAACACATAATATTCGTCCGGATTGACGGATCCTTGCACGACGTTTTCACCCAGTCCGTAAGCAGCGCTAATGAGGACGGCGTTTGGAAATCCAGTTTCCGTATCGATTGAGAACATCACCCCTGATGTCGCTAGATCGGAACGAACCATCTGCTGAATGCCAATGGAAAGTGCGACTTTCATATGGTCGTAGCCATGATTCTCCCGGTAGGAAATGGCTCGATCCGTGAAAAGGGATGCAAAACAGCGACGGCAAGTCTCCAGCAGTGACGCTTGGCCGCGTACATTGAGGTATGTCTCCTGCTGCCCGGCGAAGCTCGCGTCTGGCAAATCCTCGGCCGTCGCGCTGCTGCGGACCGCAACATCGGCCAATTGCCCTCGTTCGTCGCAAAGACGAAAGTAAGCCTCGACAATGGCTAGAGAAAGCTCATCCGAGAGTGGTTGGTCCAGAATTAGATGGCGAATCTCTTCGGCATTTTTCTGCAAACTCTCGACATCATGTACACGAATTTTTTGAAGGATTCCTGATATCTTTTGGTTCAATCCTCTGTCGTTGAGGAACTTAATGTAGGCATTCGCTGTTGTCGCAAACCCATTGGGAATCCGAATGCCGTGGGGGGTTAGCTCTCGGTACATTTCGCCCAGCGAAGCATTTTTTCCACCAACGACTCCGACATCCTTCCAGCAAATTTCGTCAAACCATCGAATGTACTCGTTGTGAGAATGATCGGAACGGAGGACTATAAGATCATGAGAACAAGTACTCATTTTGACTCAACTCGCGGAAAATCCTACGACCAAAAAACTCTATTCCAAAAATCTACCAATTTTATTACAGCAAGTTTCGTACCATCTGTCTTGGTATGCTGAGTTCTAGATATACTTCGGTAGATGCACCGAAGGTAGGGTTAGAGTGCGCCGAGCGGAACGATCTTGACACAGTTTAGGCGTTGCATCGTGGCCCTTAGCAAAGGAACAAAATTCTTCATGCAGACCAGATGGATTCCACTTCTTGTTTTATCGATCTTTCCAATGGTCGTAGGGGGACAGTTGAATGGACAAGATCCCTCGCTGCTTCGTCCGACTTCTAATAATTCTGTTGAATGCTTAGTGGACGTTCGTTTTTTCGAAGAGGAGGTTTGGGCAAAAGTAGGCGAACGAACTTGCCTCAAGTGCCACAATGCAACGGGAGAAGCGTCCGAAAGTAAATTCCTACTTGCAGCCACGATCACCTCAATAGCTGACGATCCTCGGGTGATGAAGCGTAATTTGATTGCTTTTGACAAGATGGCGAAAACGTTTCAAGACGATCGTTCTGTCATGCTGACAAAGGTTTTGGGAGGACTTGAGCATGGAGGCGGGGAGGTCTTAAAGCCGGAGTCACATGGATTCAAGGTTTTAGAGCGCTATGTCCATGGTTTGATGCGAGAGAAAACCGCGACGGAGTTGTCCGAGCCTTTGAAAAGTTACGTTGCAACTTCCTTATTCGAGGGGGTAGCGATGATCTCGCATGCTCGACTGTTGCGGCGAGTTTCGCTATCCCTTGTCGGCAGGTTACCCTTAGAACAGGAACTAGCAGTCGTAGAGCAAAGCGGACTGGTCGCGATGGACTCGATTCTCGATGGAATCATGAGGGAAGAAGCATTCTACGATAGATTGAAGGAAGGCTTCAACGACATATTTCTTACGGTAGGAATCGAGGACAACGCAGAGACACTGCTTTCCTACGACCATTTTGAAACGACTCGTTTGTGGACTCAAAATCACAATCTAGATCACCTCCCTAAAGACGAGCAACAAAAGGCTCGTTGGAAGCTGGCGGATGTGTATCGCGATGCGCTTTTGCGAGAGCCTTTGGAGTTGATCGCTCATATCGTAATAAACGACCGTCCCTTTTCGGAACTGGCCACTGCTGACTACATCATGGTGTCCCCGTATACCGCTCGAGGATACGGAATATTTGAGGAGTTAAGAGACCAGTTTAAGGACATTGACGACCCATTTGAGTATGTTCCGGCGAGGTTAAAGGCCCTAAAGAGCCGCGATGGTCGTATTCAAGAATCCGCCACAGGCTTGTACCCTCATGCGGGCTTCCTCAGCATGTTTCACTATCTTCGGCGTTATCCATCGACCGAGACGAATCGAAATCGACTACGAGCCCGAATGTTCTATCAGCATTTCCTGGGTATCGATGTAATGCAACTGGCTCCTCGCGGAGCCGACGCTTCGGCGGTTGCTGCAAAACATGAAATCCCCACCATGCAGGCTACAGAATGCGTCGTTTGTCATAAAGTCCTTGATCCTGTGGCGGGCGTTTTCCAAGATTTCAACTTCGAAGGAAATCTCGGACCTCGCAAACAGGGATGGTATGGCGATATGTTTCAGGCAGGCTTCGAAGGAGAGAATCTTCCATCCGCGGAACGCTGGCGCGCTCAACAATGGCTTGCAGAGCATGCGGTAAGGCACCCTCGATTCCCGATCGCCATGGTAGAGCATGTGTACTCCATCTTGTTTGGTCGCAAAGTGCTGCCACCTTCAGAAGACATTGCTTCTCCAACTTTTGGAGGCAGCCGGCGCGCCTATTTAGCCCAACGTAGCGTGATCGAGGCAATTGCCAAGCGTTTTTCGGAATCCAACTTCAATCTCAAGACGGTATTCAAGGCCCTGATTGTGTCCGACTTCTATCGAGCTGATGGATTGACCTCGGTCGCGGACCATCCGATGCGGAAAGCGGAACTTGATGATATTGGGATCGTTCGATTGCTTAGTCCAGAGCAACTGGAGCGAAAGCTACATGCCATTTTTGGAAAACGGTGGGGACGACTTGGCCAGGAGCTCAAAATACTTTACGGCGGCATCGATTCCATCACGGTCACGGAACGCAACGCCGATCCGAGCGGAGCTATGGGAGCGATCCAGCGGATCTTGGCTAATGATATGGCTTGCATTCATGTAGCGAAAGATTTTAGGCTTGAGCCATCAACGCGATTGTTATTTCCAAAAATCGAACCAAGCGTAATCCCAACCGATGACGCATCCATCCAACAAATCCGGCAAGCTATCGTTTCCTTGCAGAAAAGAATATTGGGCCAGGAGCGATCGCTGGATCATCCTGAAGTAGAACGTACGTTCCAGCTTTTTATGGACATACTTGCCGACGCAAAAGCACAGGGAGGTTACGAACCGAGAGAGAGCTATTTTTGCGGCGGACGCGAAGAAACGCGACTCATGGATCCTGAATATACAGTTCGTGCGTGGCGCGGCGTGGTGACTTATCTATTGCGTCAGCATGAGTTTCTCTATGAATAACAACCTCGCGGGGTCTCGACGCAATTTCCTTAAGATCTGTAGTCATGCGGGGCTCGGATTTGCGACTCCCATTGGATGGTCTTCCTTGGTTCAAGCCAACGACGCTTCGGAAGGACCGGACGGCTATGCAGGACCCTATTATGTTGTTTTAAATGCATCCGGTGGCTGGGATACGACCTACCTGATGGATCCGAAAGGCATTGAGGGTATCAATCGCCTGTATCAAGTAGGGGACATTGTCACTGTCGGGGAGCACCGATTTGCACCCTCAGCTAAGCTCATCCAAGGAGGAATGAGCAATGAGGATTTCTTTTCGAAATACGGCTCAGAATTACGGGTTATGAACGGACTTGATCTGTCCGTCAACAACCACACGCCATGCGCTCGGTACATGGCGACGGGCAAACTCGACAGTCTTGCGTATCCAACCTTTCCGGCATTGGTGGCGGCATGCCATGGTGCCGAAGCTCCCTTGGCGTTCTTGACCTTCGGCAACTATTCCGCAACCGGGAATATCGTTCCTATGTCTCGGGTACCATACCTTCAGTCGCTCAATCTCTTGGCCAAGGGAGACTACGTCGAAGGAAACGACCGAGCTCCGTACCATGATGCGTTTGTCTCCGATCGCATCGAGCGGGCGTTGGAGCACCAATTCGAGGCTCGTGTTTCGGACCTGCGATTGCCCCGCTTCGAGAGGAGTCAAAGCATGTTGTACTCCGCGCAAGTCAATTCGAAATCATTGCGGCGAGTCGTACCCTTCATCCCGAAAGCGCCTTCAAAAGAACGATTGGCTCAACAAGCCGACATCGCATTGGCTGCTTTCAAAGCGGGAGTTTGTGTTTCGGCGAACCTTTCGATCGGTCAATTCGACAGTCACAACAACAACGACATAGACCAAATGAAGCTATTACCGGAACTCCTCGCCGGAATTGATAGCCTATTACGTCGGGCCGAAGAGTTGCAGATACGCGAAAAGCTAATTGTTATCATCCAAAGTGAAATGGGACGCACCCCAAACTACAACAATGGAAATGGCAAGGACCACTGGTCGATCGGTTCGATCATGTTTCTCGGCACAGGGATACACGGAAATTGTGTGATAGGTGCCACGGATGAAAAGCAGCAACTCATTCCGATCCATCCAACGACTTTGGCTATCGACAAGGAACTAGGGATCCGAGTGCGTCCAGAGCACATACATTTTGCTTTGCGTCAATTTGCGGGTATTGAAAACCACCCGTTTTGCAAGCAGTTCCCACTCGAAGTGGCTTTGAACGAAAAACTGGAACGATTCTTGACTCGAACTTAGTCACGAGCGAATATGCATTGACAAATTCCGGACGCATCTCGACGAACGCCATCATTTCAGAACGAGACTCGGTTGACTATGAGGCCTTGATGGGACTGTTCCTTCCAAATTTTCGCCTCCGGTTTTTGCCAACAGAAAAAAAACGTGCGTTTTCTGCGCGAGCGTAAAAATACTTCTTCGCCAGTTCCGCAACAACCACATATAGCAGTGTTAGTCCAATCAACATCATCATCAACGGGGCAGGCAGAGGTACGAAGCCGAAAAGCGAATTGAAGGGTAGATAAGGCAAAACCAATGTGATTCCAATCACGACGATCGTGCTCGCGAGCAAGAGCGTTCCTGGCCTGCTGCGAAAAAACACCCTCCTCGTTCGCACGACAATGGCAATCACCAACTCGGTCAACAGTGACTCGATGAACCAACCCGTACGAAACTCCTCCTCAGTCGCACTGAACACGAACAATAGGATTCCAAACGTCAGAAAGTCAAAGATTGAACTGACAAGGCCGAAGAGTACCATGTAGCGGCTAATAAACTTGTTGTCCCAACGACGCGGCTGGGACACCCACTCCGGGTCCACATTGTCCCCTGCAATTGCGGTTCCCGGAATATCCGACAAAAAATTGTTTAGTAGGATCTGGGATGCGAGCAGAGGCAGAAATGGCAGGAACATCGAAGCAGCCGCCATGCTGAACATGTTGCCGAAGTTGGCGCTGATAGTCGTCAGGATGTATTTTAGTGTATTCGCAAAAGTCCTGCGCCCTTCCTCAATCCCCTCACGAAGAATGTCCAGGTTTTGTTCGAGAAGAACCATATCGGAAGCATCTTTTGCAACATCGACGGCGGTATCGACCGAGATACCCACGTCAGCAGCATGCAGTGCCGGCGCGTCATTAATGCCGTCCCCCATGTATCCGACGACGTGCCCGCTCTTTTGCAATGCAAGGATGATGCGTTCCTTCTGATTCGGGTCCACCTCCGCGAAGATGGAGGTGCGTTCCGCGGCGTGCCAAAGCGCTTCGTCCCCCATTCCATTCAAATCATTTCCCGTCAACAGGCCGCCAGCTGGCAATTTAACCGCCTCTGCCACGTGTCGCGCGACCAACTGATTGTCACCGGTGATGATTTTGAGCTGAACACCGAGTTGGCCTAGATCTAGAATGGTTTTCGCGACATCGGACTTGGGTGGATCAAAGAACAACAAAAATCCATGGAACTGAAGGGCTTCCTCATCCTTGCGTGAATACGATTCCGTTTTGGATTCGATCGGTTTGGTAGCCACCCCTAGAACGCGGAAACCTTGGCTACTCCATTGGCTGTACTGCTCGTTGAGTTCCATCCGCTTGGCTTCATCGAGCGGTACTGCTTTTTGAGCGACCTGAACGGAACTGCATACTTGCAAGACATTGGCGAGTGCTCCTTTGGTGATTAGGGTTCTCGCGTCATGTTTGTCGGCGACGATCACACTCAGTCGTTTGCGAACGAAGTCGTAGGGTATCTCAGCGATTTTTTGCTCGGGGCTGTTGTCCATTCCCGCTTTAGTTACATACTCATTGATTGCCTCATCCAAAGGATTGCTCAGGCCAGTTTGGTAATGCGCATTGAGATATGCGTAGTTTAGCACAGAGGCTGATTCCTTTCCCAACGGATCTAGGGCTTCCTTCAATATGACAACTCCCTCGGTCAGAGTGCCCGTCTTATCTGTACAGAGTACATCCATGCTTCCAAAATTCTCAATCGCGTTCAGCCTTCGTACGATAACGCCGCGTTTGGCCATTCGCTGTGCGCCGTGTGCGA
Source organism: Pirellula sp. (assembly GCA_031374925.1). GTDB lineage: Bacteria > Planctomycetota > Planctomycetia > Pirellulales > Pirellulaceae > JBKCUI01. Next base: position 59,584 of record JANMHA010000333.1, read on the forward strand.
GCGTGATGCTGATGATCGCAGGCAGAAGCTCAGGCGTGAGACCGACGGCCAACGCCAGAGCGAAGAGCAAAGAATCCAGGGCAGGTTTGTGTCGAATGACATTGATTGACAAAACGACGACGACCATCACCATCATGACACGCGTTAGCAAGTAGCCGAAATGCTGCACTCCGCGTTCAAACTCCGTTTCTGGGGGTCTCAACTTGAGACGCTCGGCAATCTGTCCAAACACTGTGGACGTGGCTGTTTGCACAATCAGTACCTTAGAAGTTCCACTTCGGACGCTAGTGCCCATGAACACGCAGTTGACTCGCTCCATCAAGCTGGCGTTGGCCTCGGATGTCTGGGGCCTCTTTTCCACTGGAAAGACTTCACCGGTCAGCACTGCTTGGTTCACAAACAAATCGTTCGCCTCCAGGACGATCCCGTCCGCTGGAATTAAGCTACCAGCGGAAAGTAGTACGATGTCCCCTGGCATGACATCTTTAGAAAGTACGACACGCGATTGACCATCCCGCAACACGTTCGACTTGATCGTGACCTTCGATCGCAATTTCTCAATGGCGTCGCTGGCGCGGTACTCCTGCACGAATCCCAGCGTCGTACTACCAAGCACAACGGCGATCACGATCAATGCGTCCGGCCATTCCCCGGCGATAGCGGAAATCACGGCCGCGACGACAAGTATCAATACCAGCGGACTCTTGAACTGGTTCAAGAGCAAGCCTAAGGCGGAGGATTGGCCTCCTTCTTGGATTGCATTCGGTCCATATTGCTCCAAACGTTGCTCTGCGTTCGCTTGGCTGAGACCGTTCGGCGATGAACGCAACTGGAGCAAGAGTTGCTCAGAAGGCATGCTCCAATACGAAGCGAGCTGCGTCGGATCGTTGTCGTGTCCGGCCGCGTTCGCATGTCTCGGATTGAATAAGGACCAGAATGTCACTTGCTGTCTCCATTAACGATCTGAAGCGGGTCGAAACTCAATGTGGGTTTCCTACTCCTATCATTGTCTTGCTACTTCGTTTGCTTTGATCTGAGAAAGTCGGCCATCTCCACCACCTTCTGATATCCGACGAACCTCGCCTCCTCCGATCCGTCGGGCGAAATCATTAAGCCAGTCGGATATGCTTTCACAGAATAGCGCTCGACAAGATCGCGTCGTTCGTCACCGTCTACCTTGACGCTGACGATTCCCGCGGAAGCATCCACGACGTCCTTTGCTGTGAAGACGTACTGTGTCATCGTCTTACAAGGTCCACACCAAGTTGTTTCAAACTTGATGAAACAGCGTAGTTTCTTTTCCGCCGCCTCTGCAATAGCTTCGTCGGCATCATGGCGGAACTCGAGTGGCTGAGCTGCTTTTGCAGCTTTCTTGTCCGCACTGTAAGGATCGCGATCCAGTTCGTCTTGTTCGCGTGTCTTCCCGGGATCAAATGCACTTAGTCGGCCCGCATTGCCGGTCTTGTCATTTAACTCAAGCTTGTACGCGGACTCTCCAAGCCAAACGTAGTCGCCTACCTTGCGCATCTCCGAACTCTTCGACCTCTCGTTATTTGTTTGCAGCTCCCACCAGTCTCCCTCTCCAAAGACCGCGTCATTGTTGGAGTCGCTTAGAACGAGTGACACTGTTTTGTCACCGATCGTCAATTCTCCGGTCTTGAACCCTCGTCTAGAAATCCTCAAGATCTTGGGTTGCTCCGTGACCGATGCTACCGCGATCCAAAGTGTCACCGGATAATCTTCCGTAAGGGGCACTTCATCGAAGTAACGGACTTTCAAAGTTGCCGCGAAATTGGACCAAATATTTCCTCGCGATTCGGACGGCTTAGCAACTATGGCTTCCTCGTCGTACAAGCCATTGGAATCGGCATCGATGTACAGTTTCGTATATGCCTCGTCAGCAGCGGCACGCGTCACAAGCATTCTGATTGGGATTTGCTTCTCAATCGGCCACCCTAAAACAACTTCGGTTTCAAGACTGTCAACGCCAAACGATTCCAAAACCTCAACTGGCTTAAGTTCTAGTCCTTTGCCAGGCGGGGAATAACGAGGCGCCAAGGGCGAGTCCATTGGTCCGGCCGTCAAGAGAATTGGAATGAAATCTGCGTTGCTTGTGCCATTCCGGTTGGACTTCTCCATGAGCGTCTCCTCGGTGTGGGGATTCGAACCGGTTTGCGGACGCGGATTTTCGGTTGCGACTTTCGATCGGTCTGTCGCATTCGGTTGACAGCCGGTAAAAAGCAGAAGGGTCGCGGCCAAGTATAGGTGTTTTCGCATGTTTTATGCTCGGTGTGAATTGATGTATGAAAGATCCGTCGCTCCGTTGACTGATGTCCGCCCGTTCAAACACTCATTGTAAACTCCGTGGATGCAAAGTTATTCAGTCTCTCGCTCATGAATTTGCCAAGCTCTGTGGAAATCGGTTGTTGAGATGGAGAGGTTGTGGCAGGATCCGACTGAACTGACCGTCCGTCGACGGAGCGACGGACCTACGGTAAAGCTGGGTCCTTCATTTTGTTTTGCTCGAATCCGCGTTGACGAAGCAAACACGAATCGCAATGGCCGCATGCGTTCCCTTGGTCATCTGGGTCGTAGCATGAAAATGTTTGTGAGTAATCGACCCCCAATAATAGCCCTAACTGAATGATCTCTGCTTTGCTCAAGTCAATGAGCGGCGTGTGGATTTTGAGCGTATTCCCTTCAACAGCGGCCTTGGTTGCCAAATTGGCCATCTTTTCAAAAGCTGCGATGTATTCTGGTCTACAGTCTGGATAGCCGCTATAGTCTAACGCATTGACTCCGATAAAAATATCCAACGCCCCGATCACTTCAGCCCAGCCCAGCGCGTAGGACAAAAAGACCGTGTTTCTCGCCGGAACATAAGTCAATGGGATTTCCGATCCAATTTCGGATGCCAACTCGTGCTTGGGAACCGCAAGCTTGCTATCGGTGAGAGCGCTGCCGCCGATGGCTCCCAAGTCAATACTGATGACGACGTGTTTTTCCACACCAGCTTCTTTGGCAATCGCGGAGGCTTTCATTAGCTCGATAGAATGCCGTTGGCCGTAACGAAAGCTGATGGCATACGGAATGAACCCTCGGTCCTTGCAAATCGCTAAACAAGTTGCAGAGTCAAGTCCTCCACTTAATAGGACAACGGCAGGTTTGGATTGCGGGGACATTATTGTGTTATCTTTTATTTGGCTTCGGGAGCGATCCGTCAGGTTCATCAACGCGGTCGATTACGATATACTGCATTCATGCCAATTATTCAAATCGATCATCTCGCAAAATCCTATCGAGTCTACCAAAAGAAAGAAGGGCTCCGCGAAGCGTTACGCGGACTCTGGAAACGCGAGTACAAAGATGTAGACGCGGTCAAGGATATCTCCCTTCGCGTGGAAGCGGGCGAATTCGTAGCATTCCTAGGGCCTAATGGGGCTGGAAAAACCACTACGCTTAAGTTGCTCTCGGGCGTGATCTACCCGACAAGTGGCAGAGCAACAGTAATGGGATTTGTTCCTTGGGATCGAAGCTTGGAATATCGGCGAAGGTTTGCGCTCGTAATGGGTCAGAAAAACCAACTTTGGTGGGACTTGCCAGCACAGGAATCTTTTCGGCTACACCAACAAATCTACAAAATCGACTCTGCCACCTTCAAGTCGACGTTGGACGAACTTACCAGCTTGCTCACCGTCCAAGAACTTCTGGGGCGCCCCGTTCGCGAACTGTCACTCGGAGAACGCATGAAGATGGAGCTAATCGCCGCGTTGCTCCATAGACCAGAAGTACTTTTTCTCGACGAACCCACCATCGGACTGGATGTCATTGCTCAACACAATATTCAGCAGTTCCTAAAGTACTATCAAGCGGAACGTGGTATCACTATTCTTTTGACGAGCCATTACATGAAGGATATCGCTGCCCTCTGCAAACGCGTGGTCGTGATCGCCCAGGGTCAGATTCAATATGATGGTTCGTTGAACGGAATCGTCGATAGTTTTTCCGGCGACAAGATCATCACGTTGCAGTTAGCCGTAGGACAGTCAGAGATCGGGCTTGATCGCTATGGTAAGCTGGAAAAAATCGCGATGCCGCGTGTTTCGTTTCGGTGTCCTCGCAACGAAGTTTCGAAGTCGCTCGGCGAGATTCTTAGCAACTATCAGATTGACGATATTGCTGTAGAGGATCCGCCACTCGAAGAGACGATCGCAAAACTGTTCACGCATGTTTCTAATGACAATGCGGACAGCAACGCCAGGGACAAATCAACCCACGCCCACCCAACGGCAACGAACAGGCCATGATCGATTCACAAGGGTCCTCCTCCAACGCGATTTTGGATGAATTCAGAACCCGCTGGATGATATTGCGGATAGCTCTCTCGGAAAGGCTTGCTTACCGCGGCGATTTTGTGCTGGGTACGTTGATGCGTTTTCTGCCGATCATTACCCAGATTTTCTTATGGTGGGCAATATTCCAATCAATTAATCCAGAGGATCCAAACGCGGCGCGCTTGTCAGGCTACTCTTTCCAAGACATGGTCGCATACTACTTGCTTACAATGGTAGGCAGGGCCTTTTCTTCTATGCCGGGGCTATCGTCCAGCATTGCCTTGAAGATTCGCGATGGCGAAATTAAGAAGTTTCTGGTGCAACCCGTGGATTTGATCACGTTTCTTTTTTGGTCGCGAGTGGCCCACAAAATTGCGTATTACACCATCGCAACACTACCTTTTGCGTTAGTGTTCTTTTTGTGTCGTAGTTACTTCACGCTTGGTTGGCCGGAACCTTGGACCTTAGCAGCATTCTTGGCATCCTTGTTCCTGAGTTTTGCGTTAGGCTTTTACTTGGAAGCCTGCATCGGCTTGGTTGGATTTTGGATGCTCGAGGTTTCTTCACTGTTGTTCGTTTATATGCTGTTCCAATTCTTCCTTTCGGGGCACATGTTCCCTTTGGACATTTTGCCGGAGCCATTTCTATCGATAGTGAGCTTCTTGCCTATCAAATATCTGGCGTACTTCCCAGCTGCAGTCTTTCTTGGAAAAATTCAGGGGACTCAACTGGCGATTGATATGGGGATGCTTCTCGCTTGGACGGTATTCTTCTTCGTCATGTCACAGGTAATCTACCGACGGGGATTGAAGCGGTATAGCGGTTACGGCGGATGAGCAGACTGGGAGATAGGACGCTGGGTTCGAATCGGACGCTAGCAGCGTCCGCCACGTGGGGGATTCCGCCAGCGTCCGATATGAGTTAATGGACGACGCGTCCGGCGACGGTGACCTCCGCTGTCATGTCGTCGCCGAGCGATGTTTTGACCGTTATTTTTTGTTTTAGAGCGCCGTTGTCTTTCTCGTCAATCAATTCCCCCGTAAAGGTATAGTTAACAACGTGAATTGTCTTAATTCCCTCGGGTAGTTTGAATTCAAATCGACCATCAACGCAATCGACGCCTGTGATCGAAAATGGTTTTTTGGATCGTACGATCAGCCTGTTTTGAATCGATTTGCCCTGTCCAATATCGCCGAGTGCAACAAAAGTTGGGGAGATGGAAACTGGGGGAATGACCCGAGCATTGACTGGCAATGTGAACTGCTCATTCTTTTCGTCATTGGTTACAACAACCAACTCGTCTACCAATTCTCCCACGGGAGTATTGTCTTTTAACGTGATATGCAAAACGTAGTTCGTCATAGACCCATTCCGTTGGACCGGATCCAGACGCACTTCGATTTGTTCGCTATTTCCTCGAATGTCCAGGATCTTCCAATCTCGACGTCCTGCGTATGATATTTTCAGATCCACGACTTTCTTGGTACCCATTTCGACATCGCCAAATCGAACTTCACCTGGCTCAACCACAATGTCCGAACGAATGGTCCCGCCAACTGTGAGCTTCACCTCTGCGTAATACGGACGATCAATAACGACCGTGATTTCCGCCGTTTTTGTTCCGATAAAGGAACGAGTGTTGAATTGTGCGATCAATTCACCCTTTTCCCACGACTTGAGCGTTTTCTTGGTCAAGACGGGATTGGTGCAGCCGCAACTGCTTCGAACCGCGGCAATGTGAACATCCTCCTCGAAACAGTTCTCAATAACGAATGAATGCTCCGTTTTGGCATTGCGACTAACAGTTCCAAAGTGATGGTGCGTTTCTGAAAAGAGCTTCTGCCCCCATTGATCGGCTTGCACAAATGAAACTGCTGTCCATATGACACAAACCATGCCCGCCAACGTAAGAAACAGCCGTCGATACCATTGGCAAGGAACCGAATACGAAAATCGAAAAATCATCCGGACGTTCTCTCGAGGACGGGCAAGATCGACAAAAGGAATTCAACGGGGGGGCCCCCCATACTGAGTCTGTTTGATCGGCATTTTTTAGCCGTCAGATTCGTTTTGTTTGTCAAAAACTGAAGTTAGAGGCTGCCCAGCTTCACTGAAGCCCCCGTCTTTCCACTTTCCAAACAGCTATGATGCTTTTAAGCTGACCGATCCCTAGACAAAGTTGCTTTGATGACCTCCAAACCCACTTCTTATGTACCATCCATTCGAGTTCGAAAGCTAAATCAATGGCCCATCGATCCATCCCGCCAGTTCGTCCTGTATTGGATGACTGCCTACCGCCGAACCACTTCTAATTTCGCATTGCAAAGAGCTGTTGAGCTAGCCAATCAACTTCACAAACCTTTGGTCGTCTTTGAAGCGGTTCGAATCAATTACCGGTGGGCCAGCGATAGGTTTCATCAATTCATAATAGACGGAATGTTGGCTAATGCCGCTGCCATGCACACAGCCAAGGCAACCTACTGGGCGTATGTGGAAACGATCGCCAACGAAGGGAAGGGCTTGTTAGAAGCCCTGTCGTCTTTTGCCAACGTCATAGTGGCTGACGATTACCCTTGTTTTTTCCATCCAGCACTCTACGAGAAAATTGCCAGCCATTGGAACTGTGCGATCGAGTTGGTTGACAGCAACACCATTGTGCCGATGCGTTGCACTGACAGAACCTTTACGGTTGCGCATTCCTATCGGCGGTACATGCAAAAAGAAGTTTTCCAAGGCATTCCCGAGTTTCCGGACAAGAATCCGCTCGAAGACCTTTTGGATCGCAGTCTCGTGACGATGCCCACGAATATCGTTGGCAAATGGCCCCTCTGGAATGCCAAGAAAGCTCTGAAAGAACTTAAGTTAGTTTCCTTGAACTCAATCTCTATCGACCATTCCGTGGCACCTACCACCGAACGAGGTGGTGCAAGCGAAGCTGGAAAGGTCTTAGATCGGTTCCTAGAGGAACGTTTGGGAGACTACGCGGAAGCTCGGAATGAGCCGGAACAAACGGGTTCCAGTTGGCTCTCGCCCTACTTGCATTTCGGTCACATAAGTCCTCATGAAGTGTTTGAGGGAGTTACGAGAGCGACGAAGTGGTCGCCAGAAAAAATGGACAAGCCGAACGGCAAAATGGATGGATTTTGGAACATGGGGCCAAATGCAGAGGCTTTCATGGACCAATTGATGACATGGCGAGAGATCGGATTCAATATGTGTTGGCGAGAACGGAACTACGATCGCTTTGAATCGCTGCCGAGTTGGGCACAAAAGACACTTGACGAGCATGCAACAGATGTGCGACCTGTGACGTATGATCTAGATCAGTTTGAGGGTGCGATGACGCATGATCCTCTTTGGAACGCCGCTCAAACGCAGCTAGTTCGTGAAGGACGCATTCATAACTACCTTCGCATGCTATGGGGAAAAAAAATCCTACACTGGACGACTTCGCCACGTGAGGCGCTGCGAATCATGATCGAGCTCAACAACAAATATGCTTTGGATGGTCGCGATCCAAATTCCTATAGTGGAATCTTTTGGGTTTTAGGCCGTTACGACCGAGCCTGGGGGCCGGAACGTCCAATCTTTGGCAAGATTCGATACATGACCAGCGAATCAACTCAAAACAAATATCACGTAAAGGAGTATCTCAAAAGATACTCCTAAACTAAATCCTATCGGAATAGCTAGGGATGCAAACAGCGCGAGGTCGACAAGACCGAGGACGCGAGTCGCGGAGCGACGTCGCCCACGTAGATCCGACGCTCCGCGGCGGATGTCCTCATTCCCTCTGCTGATTGGATCATCAAGTAATTTAGCCGTCAGCTGGACGGTTTGAGGCTTGGGATGCAAGCAGCGCGAGGTCGGCAAGACCGAGGACGCGAGTCGCGGAGCGACATCGCCCACGTAGATCCGACGCTCCGCGGCGGATGTCCTCATTCCCACTGCTGATTGGATCATCAAGTAATATCGCCGTCAGTTGGACGGTTTGAGACTTGGGATGCAAACAGCGCGAGGTTGGCAAGACCGAGGACCCGAGTCGCGGAGCGACGTCGCCCACGTAGATCCGACGCTCCGCGGCGGATGTCCTCATTCCTTCTGCTGATTGGATCATCAAGCAATATCGCGTCAGCTGGACGGTTTGAGGCTTGGGATGCAAACAGCGCGAGGTCGGCAAGACCGAGGACCCGAGTCGCGGAGCGACGTCGCCCACGTAGATCCGACGCTCCGCGGCGGATGTCCTCATTCCCTCTGCTGATTGGATCATCAAGTAATATCGCCGTCAGCTGGACGGTTTGAGCCTTGGGATGCAAACAGCGCGAGGTCGGCAAGATCGGGGACCCGAGTCGCGGAGCGACATCGCCCACTTTGGCACGAATATTGCATTTATATAACTCCGCAAGAAAAAAAGTTCTGTCAGTTTGACAGGAGCTTGCATTTACCCCGCGTTTCCAAAGGAATCAACAATTATGGTTCATTTCCGATTTCCAATACGCCAGCTCCCCGTCTCGCTCCAAGATTTCGCAACCGATGTGGAGTCGATAGTTGATCAAGTCTTCAATCAAGGGGACTGCAAAGGCGAAAAATGCGAGTCCACTGGTGCAGCCAAATCCTTTCGCCCTGCGGTAGACATCTACGAATCCGAACTTCAGTTCGATCTTTATATGGATTTGCCCGGTGTGAAAACGGATGCCGTCAAAATCGAAATGCTCGATGACCGTCTGATAGTCAGCGGTAGTCGTGCAGCACCCTCGCACGATGAAGGAGCGTCCGCTCACCGCATCGAGCGGACGGATGGACAGTTTTCACGGTCCATTCAACTGCCTAAACAACTGGATGTCGATAAGATCGGAGCACATTTCGATAACGGCGTCTTGCATGTGGTATTACCGAAACAGCCAAAGCCTGTAGCGAGAACCATTGAAATCAAGACCCATTGATCGTCTTGTGGCATGCTCCCAAGGGAACTAAAAAAGCGGGGACCTTCTGGTCCCCGCTTCATTGGATTTCCAATTGAATAAGTCGCAAATTATTTTGCAGACGTCTTAGATTTGGTGGCTCCGGACTTTGGTTTCGTGTCCTTGATCACCTTTGCCACAACTGGCTTTGGCGGATGACGAAGGGCAGCTTGTGCGGATGCCAAACGCGCAATTGGCACTCGGAATGGGCTGCAGCTGACGTAATCCAAACCGATGATATGGCAGAACTCGACTGACGAAGGATCGCCACCGTGCTCGCCGCAAATACCGATCTTCAGATCTGATTTGGTCGAACGGCCCTTATCTACACCGATCTTCATGAGCTGACCAACGCCGGTTCGGTCGATCGATGCGAATGGATTGGCTTTGATGATTTCCAGACCTTGGTAGGCTGGCAGGAATGACCCCGAATCGTCTCGGCTCATACCCAAGCAAGTTTGGGTCAAGTCGTTTGTGCCAAACGAGAAAAATTCCGCTGACTCGGCAATTTCGTCCGCGGTCAAAGCGCCACGCGGCACTTCGATCATGGTTCCAACTGTGTAAGCGAATTTCTTGCCGGTCGCCTTCATGACTTCGCCAGCCACGCGGTGGACGATATCCATTTGTAGATCGAGTTCCTTCTTGAAGCCGACCAGTGGTACCATGACTTCTGGCTTGACCTTGATTCCCTCTTTGAGAACGACGGCGGCGGCTTGGAAGATCGCTCGAGCTTGCATCTCAGTGATTTCAGGACGCAAAATGCCGAGACGGCAGCCACGGAAACCAAGCATAGGATTGAATTCGTGCAATTCCGAGACCAACCTGGCAACTTCAGTAACCGTCGTCCCGAGTTGCCTTGCAACTTCCTCTTGACCCTTCTTGTTGTCATGCTGCGGCAAGAATTCGTGCAACGGTGGATCGAGCAAACGGATACAGCCAGGCAACCCATTCAAGGCACGGAAGATACCTTCGAAATCCTTTTGCTGATAAGGAAGCAATGTTGCCAGGGCTTTCTTGCGGTCGTCGTCTGCTTTTGCCAAAATCATTTGTCGAACAGCAATGATTCGATCTCCTTCGAAGAACATATGTTCGGTTCGACAGAGGCCAATTCCCTCGGCCCCGAACGCGATCGCGTTGACAACCTGATCGGGTTGGTCGGCGTTAGTGCGCAGGCCGAGCGTTCGGTACTTATCCGCAAGCTTCATCAAGAAGTCGTAGTACTGAAATACTTTGCTGTCCTTGGGTTTCATCGTCTTGTTGATCAAGACTTGTTTGAGTTCGCTATCAGCGGTCGCAATCCTACCGTGGAACACTTCCCCGGTCGTTCCATTGATACTGATTTGGTCCCCTTCCTTGAGCGTGACACCCTTGCACTTAAGCGTACCCTTGTGGTAATCGATTTCGATATCGCCAGCGCCGGCGACGCAAACTTTGCCCATTTGACGAGCAACCAGCGCCGCGTGACTCGAAACGCCACCACGTGCGGTGAGGATACCGTCCGAAGCGATCATGCCTCGCAGATCTTCCGGGCTGGTTTCGATACGTGCCAAGACAACACTGTGTCCCTTGGCAGCTAATTCCTCGGCTTTTCCAGCCGTAAACACAACGGAACCAGAAGCTGCACCTGGGCCAGCAGGGAGGCCGACGGCCATCAATCGGCCTTCTTTTCCGGCACTTGCGTAAGCAGCGGTATCGAAAATTGGTTGAAGCAATTGATTGAGGGCTTCCGGATCGCCGGATTTGATCGCATGCTCTGGGGTCATTAGCTTTTCTTTGACCATGTCGTGAGCGATCTTGACATAAGCCAACGCCGTTCGCTTTCCGTTTCGAGTCTGAAGCATGTACAGCTTCTTCTTCTCAATCGTGAACTCGAAATCTTGAACGTCGCCAAAGTTCTTTTCAAGGGTTTTTCGGACGTCGTTGAGTTCTTTGTGCGCGGCACCGATCGTCTTGTCTTTGGCCATGTCAGCAATGGTCAATGGCGTTCGCACGCCGGCCACTACGTCTTCGCCCTGCGCGTTAACGAGGTATTCACCGTAGAATACATTGTCGCCGTTGGCGGGGTCGCGGGTGAACGCAACACCGGTCGCACAATCGTCCCCCATGTTGCCGAACACCATTGCTTGGACGTTGACGGCAGTGCCCCATTCGTCTGGAATACGGTACTTCTGGCGATAGAGGATGGCACGGTCGTTCATCCATGAGCTGAAGACCGCAAACACAGCGCCTTCGAGTTGCTTCACCGGATCCGTTGGAAACGCCTTTCCGGTCCAATCTTTGATCAGTTTCTTGAAGCGTTTGACCAATTCTTGAAGGTGTGCGGCGGAGAACTCAGTATCGTCCTTAACCTTCACTTCCTTTTTCAACGCATCCATGACCTCTTCGAACGGTTCGTGGTCGTTCTCGTTCTTCTTTTGAACCCCCATCACGACGTCGCCGTACATTTGCAAAAATCGACGATAGGAGTCCCATGCGAAGCGAGGATTGCCAGTTGCAACCGCTAGGCCTTCGCAGGTAGCGTCGTTGAGGCCTAGGTTCAAGATGGTGTCCATCATTCCAGGCATGGAGTCTCGTGCACCCGAACGGACCGAAACGAGTAACGGGTTTTTGACGTCGCCAAACTTCTTTCCGGCTTCCTTTTCTAGCCATTTAACGGCTTTTTCCATATCCGTAGCGAGCTCGGCAGGTGCTTTGCGGCCATTCTTGTAATAGCTTACACAGACTTCGGTAGTGATGGTAAAGCCTGAGGGGACGGGCAAACCAATTTTGGTCATTTGAGCAAGGTTGGCGCCTTTGCCACCGAGCAGAGCCTTCATGTCTCCGCCACCATCGGTCTTAGATTTCCCAAAGAAATAGATCAACTTGTTTGCCATGGCCGAATGCAATGCTCCAATGTTTCTGCAAAAATCAAAGGGGGTTCGACAGCGTCGGATGTCATTGTGACAGACCCCAAAAATACGGGCGAAGAGTGTACTTTCGCCATTGCAAACCGTCAATTGCCGTTCAATACTCCTCCTTTCTGAAACCGATGGAAATGGTTATCCCTGAACCGCTGCTTTTGGCACTAACCGACTTGTTCCTTGGCAACCGTGCGCAGACGCTGTCGAGCCCTTTGGTTCAAGTCGATGGCTACCAAATCAACGGCCTACGTTGGAGCTGTTGTCTTGCCGAATCCCCGAACGAATCCTGGTTTCTCCGTCCTTTTCGGCCAAATGCAGCCAATTCGATGCAGTATCGTCCCGATCTAAAAAGGGATCACAAAGGATGGGCTATGGACGAGCGACTTTCCGACGAAGTACGAAAATTGTTGCAAGGATCAAGCATCGCGACGATCTTGGAGAATAATCTTTGCAGTATTTACGTCGTTACAAGTACGAGGTTCGGGGCCGTATTGAGCGTTCCCTGCAAAAACCTTCAACTGGTGGCAACCACGCTGAAGAACTGGGGAAATCCACCAGATTCGGTCATTCGCGATTGGCAAAACCAATTGGATCGCTTTCCCAAAGCACTGCCTTTGCCAAGCACGGCAGAAACGCTGGTAACCGCCGACGGGACCTTAATTCCGCTCGGGGACTTTAAGGAGGAAATGGAAGGCGAGTTCTTCAAAAATACCCATGGCCTGTTAGTGGATCTGTCAAAACCAACACCTTTTTCGAGTCCGCCACCAGATTGGCCAAAACGGGTCGCCAATAGCGATTCAACTTTCGCCACCAATCCAGAATCAACCCAAAACGTTTTGGCCATCCCCGATTCGACCTCCACAATCGATCTCGGATCGCGTCATAAATCCACCGCCGACTGGCCCTTCAGCTTCAATCCGGAAACCAAACGCAATGCAACAAATACGTTTTCTAACCAGCGTAAAAGTAGCAGAAAAAAAACTTCCAAATTGTTAGCGGCAGGAATTGCAACTGCCGCCATCACCAGTCTTGCCTTATTGATTTGGCTCTTGAATCTGGGCCACAAACCATTGGCTGAGCGCTCAAATAAGGACGATTGGCAGTCGCCCGCGATCGACGTCAAGAATTTACTCTCAAGTGGCCGGTCAAAGCACCAGGAGACAAACTCCAGTGGTGAACCAAACGATTCGGAACTCGCCGCAATCGTAAGCACTAGCGACCCTATCGATACCTTTTCGAATCCTAGTTCGATGCAACCCGATCTGACGGTCGAATCACTTCTTTCTCAGCTGAGACCGAACAAAGGGGGCCCGATCAGCCTTAACTCTTTAACCGCATCGTCGATTATCAGTGAGGCGTTGGCTCCCACAGGAACAGAAATGCCAACAAGCACGCAGGAGGAATCAGCCCTAGTCGATGGCCTGGCGGCCGATGCAACCGAAGTTGCCGATTTGAAGCCAATCCTATCCAAACCCGGAATCATCAGCCTTGAGCGACCGCTGAAGTTCCAAGCCGCGAAAGGAAGAGAGACTGTTGCCGTCGGAGCGTTTGTATTGACCAATGCCTGTCGATGCGAGATTGAGCTAAAGGTAAGTGAAAACGTTGTCATCGAACCCATGGAAATTGTCACGATCGAGGGAATCGGAAAGGCTTCGTGGAAGATCGCGATAGAGGACGAGGATCCGGAACTGATTGTTGAGATCTCATCCAAACCTGGTGCGAGATGGCAGTTGGTATCATGTGTCTGGTTACGCGAAGTTCGAGGAGCCGTCCCGATCTTGATCGGCCCTCGCCAGGCACAGTACGTGGGTAACCGGTTGGTCGCCTACCATCAATGGATCAACGCTTCTCTCGAGACACTTCGCAATGCGAGATCGAATAGTCGAGGGCGATCCAACATCGACTTCCCGGGCGAAATCAAGAAGCTGGAACGACAGGATCGCGAGGCAGAAAAAGCAATCGAGCGATGGAAAGTCATCGCTCGATTGAGCCATTATTTCTTTGATAGCAACGAAATCCGTATCCAATTTACCGCCATCGAAAAACCATAACCGAATTGAATTATACTTTCGAATGGACGCATTTCCGAACCTCTCGTTACCATGGACAGTTGTACGATGGAAAGTCAAAACGCCGGAAGCTGGAGCAGCGCGGAGCGTCGTGGATCCGTCGCTCCGCCGACGGATGTCCCCTCTCATTTTCGCCGATTGGATCATTAGTTGATACTGTCGGCTGGGCGCAATGTGGCTTGAGATGGAAACAAAAGGCAGGAAGGTTAGACCCGCGGACGCGAGTCGCGGAGCGACGTCGCCTACGTTAACCCCGTTAACGGCCCGTCGGCACAAAAGTCTGGATTTCCGAAAGCCTTTTCGGGGTGCCCCATGGCTTCACAGAAATTCAACAGCAGCCGATTGTGTGAGACTTTTTTGAAATCCAGTGCTTGCCCCATTTTGAAACCTAGCCCACCTCCAACTAAGACAAATGGGATGTTGTCACGAGTGTGGGAATTACCTTTACCTAACTCGTTAGTCCAGACCAATGTAGTATTGTCTAGCATCGAACCGAGACCACCCGGTTCAGGCGTTTCCGCCAGCCTTTTTGCCAAGTATGCAACTTGCTCGCAGTACCAAGTATTGATCTTCAACAGTTTCTCGTAAGCGGCTTCGTTAGAATCAGGTTCGTGCGAAAGCTGATGGTGACCTTCATCGATTCCAAGCCATTTCATCTTCGGCGAACCGACACTATTGGTTATTTGAAAAGTTGCAATTCGGGCGAAGTCGGATACAAAACTGTTGACCAACAAATCCATCTGCATTCGAGTGATTTGTGGTATGTTGTCATTTTGTTCTTCCACGTTAGGTGGCAGTTTTGGGACGGCGTGGCCAACATCCCCTTTCTTAGCCTGCAACTCTATCTCAGATTGCAGTTCCTTTTCTATCTCGCGTACCATTGAGACGTGCTCCTGCAGCATTCGACGATCCTCGACACTGATCATCTGCTCCACTTTGCGAAAGTCATCAGTCAGATCATCCAGCACGCTTGCTAGCATCGCTCGGTTTTTGGTTTGTCCATACAACTTATCGAACATTTGGTAAGGGTTGTCGATTGGAGCGACCGGTTGGTTCGGTCCGGCGTAAGACATTCGTGTCCAAGTGTCTGCTCGGTCAGGAACCATCACGCCAAACTCAAGTGAACCGAACCGCGTTTGAGTATCGGGGTTGGCTTGTAGTTTATTCTTAATATGTTGATCCACCGAAATCCCCATCGACCAACCAGCTGGTGTGTCCGAACCTCCCTGAACGTCGCCCGGAAATAGCTCGATACCGGTTAATAGGCAACCGATTCCTCGCATGTGTCCATCACCATCCCCCTTGATATGATTGCAAACTCCGTGCAAAGTCATCATCTGGCTCTTGTAATCTGCTAAGGGAGCCAAGATACGCTTGAGTTCAAATTCCGCGCCCGTTTTGTCAGGCCAAAAGTGATCGGGAATGACCCCATTCGGGCTGAAAATAAAAACCAGCCTCTGCTTGCGTTGGCTGGTCGGCGAAGCCCATCCTAAACTTGGAAGGCTGAACATGAAATTCGCAGCAGCAGCGCTAATGCCGGTCTTGATCAGAAATTCGCGACGTGATACCGAAGGGTGCATATGAAAATCCTATTGATTCAAGGATGGATCGCGGGTGGCCGCTACGACGGCAATTTCCACGAGCAACTCGTTGATGTTGAAATTGTTTTTTCGAAACTTGTCGGTCAATTCATCCAATGTGGTTGGCCCAAAGGCTGCCGCAGGTTGTTTGACAAAGTGCTGAAACGCTCTATTAACAAAAGCTCTGTGAGCATCATCGCTAGAAATGATATACTCGGCAAGTTCACGAGGACCGATAAAGGAAACTTCTTTTCCGTCCCGATCAATGTACTTCCCTGTTGAATCAAGCGACTTGTCTCTTTCTACCGTTCGAAATTTGCCGACGGCATCGAAGTTTTCGAGGCAAAACCCTAAACCGTTGATTTTCGAGTGACAAACTTGGCAGTTGTCCGGACTGGTTTGCAGGGCTACCCGCTCACGCGTAGTTAACTCCGGATGAAGATCGGGACTCAACGGAGAAAACGCTTCATTCGGAGGCCGAAGTGTCCTGCCAAGTATAAAGCGAATCAGGAACACTCCGCGATGAATCGGGGATGTGGCATCATGATACGACAAACCACTCATTAGATAAGGATGCGAAAGAACCCCAAATCTCTGGTTGGAATCGCTAACGCTACGCCGTAGTCGAGGCAATGCCACCACCGGATCCGCAGTCCGCTTTTTCTCATTTGTTACGTTTGCAACAGCCTCTGCTTCCGTGGCAATTTCTACTACTTCAATTTGAGCAGTCGCTGCAGGTTCTTTCTCAAGCGGCAGCCATGAATCCCCATAAAACTTAGCCAATCGATCCGTAGTATAAGTCCAGTCGGCCAAAAAAAACTGGCGATAGTCACTGGTCTCGCTTGCCACGACATCATCCAAAAATGCGTTGAGCGAATCGCGAAGATCGCTCACGGTAGCGCGATCAAATCCTGGAAACAAAGTTTCGTCTTTGGTGATTTCATCGAATCGCTTGATATTGAGCCATTCGTGTAGCATGTCACGCAATTTGGCTTGAGCACGAAAGTCCCTTACAAACTCGCGAGCCATATTTCGAATGGTATCTACTTGTTCAAGTTCATTCTTGCGGATTTTTTTGATGAGCCAGTCGTCGGTCGGCAACGAATCAAAAAGAGTTAATGTCAGTCGGTTCAGTTGACGTGCTGAACGCGAATGTTCTTGATCGGCCAGTGGATAGAGAAATCTTGGCGACTTAAGCGAAACCAATAGCGATCGCTGAATAGCCACAGCGTCATCATCCGACGCGTCAACCTGATGATCTATGTATCGCTGCCTGAGTTCGTCATCCAACGGGTTGCGAAAGGCCGTTTCCACAACTTCAGCCAGAAAGGATCGCAACAGATTTCGATTTTCATTGGATTCGTTCTTGTGCTTCTTTCGATACTCCGGCCACAGTTCATCCGACGCAGCTTGGGCAAATTCGATACTAGCAGCGGTTGTCGATTCGTCCCATTGACGATTGATCGCAACACCACGTTCGAAGCCATAGCTGCGGTCATCTGGTGGTAATTCCGTCTCGATTGAAAAGGTTGGCGTCGAACCTTCCAAAATGAAATTCCTAGTTGGAATGAGCTCTTCGGTGCCGTTGGGTTGTATCCATGACAATGAGACGCTGGCTGGCGGCTTTTCCGTCTTGCGTTCACGTTGGATAAAATCGATCTTGAACGGGTACACTCGCCCAGCGGTTAAGGTGACAGTTCGGCGAAACTCGGTCTTGTTTCCAGATTGCACGTGGTTGTCGATTAACTCGCGCCCGATCTTTCCAAAATCCATCATGAACGAACAGGAGCTACGAACGATGATTTCGTGTCGACCAGTGACGTTTGCAAGCAGCCCTCCCTCCCAATAGATATAAAATGCTTTCGGGTCGATGCCTTCTCCGGGTGAGTCATTGCCGAAATCAAAATTGATTACTGGGTCAACTCGCTCAATCTTCTTCTTTTCATTTTTCCAGTTTGGCCCATCGAAATATATTGCCTTAACCCCTCGATTCGTTGTGACTTTAGGAGTGCCTCGAAAATGGGAATACAAGTCGGCAAGGCTTTGCCTGAGTTGAGGACCCGTTAAGCGTGCGAGTCCAACCCTTGGTGGTCGATTGCGAACTTGTGCAGCGTCACTATAAAATTGATCGAAGACATAGGATGCAACCGCGGTGGCATCCTCCCCAACGCAAGATTCCGGGTCTTCTTCGGGCATCGTATCGGAGATTAGCTTCGCTAGCTCTTTTCGGCTCGCATCACCAACCAAAGGATCGGCGTATTGTTTGGTCCCTCCCTCCCCTTTTTCACCGTGGCATGATGCGCATTTAGATTTATAAATGGCGGCACCTTTCGCAGCAATCTCACCATCCAAAGGTGGGTTTGCAGCGAAAAGCTGCAATGTCGCAACCAAACAAAAGGCGAAAAGTGAACTCGGCAGAAATAGTTGAGTTGGGGTACGCATTAACATTCCGGCCGTTGGACGGAACAATGGGGATGGATGTTGGATTCGCCAAGGTGGGACCCTTCCTTCCTAGTACGGTTGGATGGGCATGGCGATCGCGGAAGGAATTTAAATCATTGTAAGCAATCGGCAACAAAGACAAGCGATGCTAAGGACTTTTTTAAGAAACAGACAGATTCGATGCTTGCGAGATATCGCATAAGACAAACTGATTTTGATCAGCAAGCGGCATGGTAAATCCGTATGCCGGATGGTCAAAAAGCTCCGATGAATCGGAGCACTCCAAATATTCGTTACGACCGTTTCCCGGATTTGCGGGTGGAGATAGAACTTTCCCACGCAGCCCTACAATGCGTCCTAGATTCTATTAGGAGTTTCGTGTCCAGTTTTTCAATACTCGAATTCACTTCTATCTATTATGTCCGCACCTAAGAAAGCAAAAGCAGAAGCACCGGCCAAGAACGCAAAAGATGCGCACGCACCTGCGGCGGCCGCACCCGCGGGCGGTGGGTTGAAAAGCAAGCTTTTGATCGGCGTTTTCGTAAGCGGAGTTATCGTGGCTGAAACTGTCGTTTTCTTCTTGATGGTGCCGTCTGGCGAAGAGGTCGCTGCATTAGCGGAGTCCCGTCTGATCGCGGTTGCTCAAGAAATCGATGCCAAGAAGTCACAGGATCACGCGCATGACGAAGCAGAAACGATCATCGAGTTTGACCTTGGCACTTATAGTGTTTCCTTTGTGCCGCCGGGCGCGGACCACAATTATCGAGTTGAGTTTAAGCTTTTCGGAACGCTGAGAAGCGCCGAAGAGGAACATTTGAAGTCCTTGTTTTCCGAACGAGAAAAGCGTTTCAGACATCGGATGCTGCTGGAAATACGAAATGCGTCGTTGCAGGAACTGCAAGAAAATCAATTGGGCTTGATTCAGCGACGTGTATTAGCGACAAGTACTGAGTTACTTGGCGAAGCGGTACTCCTCAGCGTAGGATTTTCCGACTACCAGGTTTTGGAAGACTAAAGTGACCTAAAAACACGGAAGTATCAATGTCGGAATCCAGTACAGCATCCAACGCTGCCGTTTCGGAAACCAATTCCGGACGTGGTCAATCGGATACTGAGTCGCTTTTGAACCACGCGGAATCTGCTCTTCGGGAAGTAGAAGATAGCCTGCGCGCTCCCAAGATGCACCCGTATCGACTTGAAGAACTGATTGGGGGCGGCGGTCCACCTGAAAAGGTCTCAATGGATTTGCTTCGTGACGTTACTCTCGATCTCAAAATCGAGCTGGGGCGAACTCGCATGCATCTCGATGAAATCTTACAGCTTCGCAAGGGTTCTGTCGTGACCTTGGATAAGTTGGCTGGCGATCCAGTTGATGTCTACGTCAACGGGCGTCTGGTAGCGAGGGGCGAAGTTCTGGTTCTAAACGACAACTTCTGCGTAAGAGTCGCGGAACTTGTAGGCAGTGATTCGATTCAATAGGCCAGCTTCATGCATAACACAGCCCGTCGCAAATTCAATGGAGGATTTCGTATCAGTCCTTCGCTCTTGGTTTTGTGCTCCGTTTGTTGGATTGGTTGGACTCAAGCACAAACACGAACGGATTGGTCACAGTCACAACCCGTTCAGGCCGACCCAACTATAGTGCATCCGTCCGGTTTTAGTATTCAGCAACCGTTACCACAAAATCCAAACGCACCCCAAGGGGTGATTCAGCCTAATGGGCAGCGCGTTTTTAATGCACCGCCAACTTCCAATCCTCCGTATTCAAACCCTGTTTCTGTCAACAGCGGCACCAAGTCCGCTGTGCAACCCGCAAGTTGGAGTTCGGAGTCAACCGCATCGTCTAACAATATCGCAAGCAAAACAATATCGCGAGCACCGCTTGAGTTGAGGCCTTCTGGCAAGGAAAGAACCGGCAGCGTTGACCGGTCGAAGAGTTCGTGGAGCGCCGCTTTGTCGATGTTTCTTTCGCTGGCGGTTGTTTTGAGCTTTTTCCTATTGGTGGCTTGGCTGGTGAAGAAGTCTCAGCCCCATTCTTTTATCAAATTACCTGGCGAAGTTGTTCAAGTCATGGGACGCACACCCATGGCCCCGCGCCAGCAGATGTACGTTGTTCGATTCGGTAGCAAGTTACTTCTGATCAGCCACCAACCCGGTCAAACACAGACACTTGGCGAGGTCACCGATCCGGATGAGGTTCAACGGCTTACCGGTCTATGCGAAGCGAGCCTTCCTGGCAGCATTTCTAATTCCTTTCGTGATGTACTGAAACAAGTGACATCCGGCAAATCCGAAACTGAGGACAAGCCGACCCTACGATTGAGCCGAGGTCGATGATTCTAATGTCGCCTTTTGCTCCGCAAAAGTGTGTTAACGAGGCGCACTTTCGCGGAGCGAAAGGCGACAATACAGCGATCGGCGATATGAGAAGGCAGCACTAGTTTTGATAGCGATCGGGTGAAAGACGTTCAATGTTGAATTTGGTCGGCTTTCCATGCAAGATTTGATTTACTAGTTCGCCTGTGATGGGCCCAAGACTGATTCCCATCATAGCGTGTCCGGTTGCAATCGTGAGATTCTTCCAGGCGTTGGTTCGGCCTATGTAGGGTAATCCGTCGGGAGATACGGGGCGCAGCCCGCACCATGGTTGGATACCGTCAAAATGTTGGACGCGGAACTGGGGCATGAATTTTGGGATGCTTTTTAGAATTCCATGAACACGGCGAGGATCGATCGATTGGTTGAGTTCGCCTATCTGCATCGTCCCACCAAATCGCAAGCCGCTTCCGATCGGGGTTACAGCCACCTTTGCTTCACAGAGAATCGAACAAACACTTGGGAGTTCGATTGGGTTAGGCAGCGTCATGGAATACCCTTTTCCAGGTTGCAATGGCAATTGCAGTTTCAATGCTTTAACCAAGCCTTCGGACCACACGCCACCGCACAAAACAAATTCGTTTGCTTCGATTTCCCCTTGTTTGGTTTCAAGGGCAACGATCGATCGACCATTTGTTTTCCATCCGGTTACCAAACAGTCATGCCGGATCGTTCCACCGAGTTCCATGATTTTGGTCTTCAAAGATGTTATCAACTGAGATGGATCGAGGTGGCAGTCTTTGGGATAGTAAACACTGCCCAAAATATCCATCGTGACGTTTGGGTCCAACGCGCTAGTTTCCGCGGCGGTCAACGCTTGGGCTGGCACCCCCAAATCACGCGCGCGGTGAGCTGTATTTGACTCCTCGTTCATCGCATGTTCTGACTTGCAGAGCATGAGCAACCCTTTTTTCGTGAGCGAGCAGTCAATGCCCGAATCGCTCCATTGGGAATACAGATCTCGCGAAGCAAAGCTCAGGTCACGTAAGAGCGGAGCCGCCTGCCCAACCTGGGTCTCTGTAGCGGCCAAGCAAAAGCGCAACCCCCACTTTATCAAATCCCAACTCAGTCGCGGTTGGACGTGGAATGGAGATTCAGGGTCGATCATCCATTTGATCGCGTTGCCAAAAACGCCCGGGGCTGCCAGTGGAATAAAGTGACTGGGCACAACCATCCCTGCGTTGCCCAAAGAACAATTGTCGCCGGTGTTGGAAATCCGATCGACAACGGTAACATGCGCTCCATCACGCAAGGCTACATAGGCTGTTGAGAGGCCGATAATACCGCCTCCAATGACAACTATTTTTTTGCGCGAATCTGTTGGCATGCGAGCTGTTTTAAAGGCGAGTTTCGAATTGAAAAAGGGGCATTCTAAACGAAGGTCGCATTCTCTAAAACCGAGCCTACAAGCAAATTGCTATTTGGCCGCCTTTTCTGCGGCACGATCCACGCGTCCGAAAAGATGGCCGCCCACATCGTCGTGTTTCCACGTGCCCGCATACTTTTTGTCGTGGAAGACGACTCTAGCAGAAAACGTCCCCAACCCCGGCAAAGTAACCGAATCCATGACCATCACGGGAGTTTTGCCGATCCATTCGACGTTAATTTCTACCGGCAATTCAATATCGCGGTCGCCGTATTTGATACGAGTGACGATTTCCCATAGGCTCTCGTACCCATCTAGTTTCTTAGCGCTCTTTATTTCGTAACGCTCTTCGTTCAACTTGTCGAGCGGCTTTCCATCCATTGTAAAGACACCTGTCAACACAGTTCCGGAAAGGTACTTTGAAAATTCATCCATGAGGGGTTTGTTGGAAGGCTTGGGGTCTTGAGCAAGGCCCGAGCCCAGATGATCAGAGCCCAGATAAACCGAAACGGACAATCCAAAAGCAACCAAGAACAAACCGTAACCGAAACGATTCATCATGACACAATCTCCTAGCAATTTAGATGTTTTTCAAAAATTGAACGGCCAACGAAATCTCTTCAAGCGGATTTTGAGCATTGTCTCTTTCAACGACAAAGTATCCTGGAAAATGGAATTCTTCAAGAATAGCGACGATTTCTGGAAACTCGGCCATTCCTCTTCCGAGCGGAACTTCGGTCCCTCGTCCCCGCGCTTTGTCTTTGACCCCATCTTTTGCGTGGACCAGCATGACGTGTTTGGCAATGGATTGCAAATCGGCGAGGTCGTACCCATTGACTAGAAGATTTCCCGGATTGAGGGTGATGCCGACACATCCATCTGGAAGCGAATTGACCAGGGTTGCGAGTCGGGTAAGAGGTTCGGCTCCCGTCTCGCAACCAAGAAACGCACCCACACGATGACTGTAGGCACCTAGATCGCTCAAAACGGTGCGCATGAGCTGAAACGATGGATCATCGACGGATTCGGAAATGACGCCGACTTGATTTACGACTACGTTCGCACCAAGATCATGGGCCATCTTCATGGCCTGTTTGGTACCGTCGATGCGACGTTCTAATTCGTCCTCACATTCGTAACCCCGGCGAGTGGGGTACCTCACCGATGCGACTCGCAAATTCAGATCTTCAAGTAATTTCCGAACTTGTCGAAGTGCAGTGCCGACAAGATCCGAAGGCTTCAGTTCGTAGCGAGCATCAATCTCGATCGCGTCAGCACCCATGCGCGCCGCTACGTGCAAAGCTTCTTTGAATGGCAACCTCAATCCAGTGAGTTGAACACCTACACGCAGACCAGGCAAAATGCGACCTCTATCAAAAGCGTTTCGCCGATACCCGAAGGGCACCGCTCTATTTCTGGGACTCATTCTATACGCCTGGGGCGTCGCGTCTACGCATGCTGACGACAACTCGATGGCTGAAAGCATAGCGGAATGGGATTTTGGGGCCAAAGAAGACGTGCGTAGGGATGGCTGGCCAGACTCATGGATCCGTAAAACGGGACAGGATTATCCTAAATTCATACCGATTGCTATTCACCAAAACGCTCGGTCCGCCGACGATCTTGCTGGGATCGAGAGTTTTCGAAGGTATTCTTCGCAAATCTATGTTGCATGGCAACAGCGCAAGTGGCCTTGGCAAGTTATCCCTGAAAAAGTGCCACTAGCCATCGATACGTTCCTTGAGAGAACGTTGTTAAACCCATTTCTTCGAATTCAAATGGATGGCGGCGCGGCTGAAGTTGCTTCTCCACTTGTCCCGATCGACATCCATTCGATGTATTTTATGGTCGCTTCGATTCATTCCGATTCTACCGACTATGATGCGGTTGCTATGCTACGGTTCCTAAATAGCAGTCGAAAGACTTTGTTTGAAATGCCGACAAAAACTTATACTGGGAAGACAGGGTGGAGTTCAGCCTCAACCGATTCTCTATATCCGTTTCGTGATGATCTTGCGTTCGTACAAGTGGTGTTTCAAGTCTTGCCAAAGTCAATGAAGGCTTATCGCGGCGAATTTGGCCTCGATGCCATCCGCATTTTCCGAACGCCTCGACTTAGTCTATCCGTGGATAAACCGCTTCCGTATTACCGACAGGGTGAGGAAGTAGTTATTCGCTGCAACGCCAGCGGAATGACCAGCGATCAGTCGAAAATTGATTTGTTGCTAATAGACCACACAGGACAAGAAGTCGCGTCCGTAAAGAAGGTCTTGGTTCGGCATGAATCCCAACAAAATCGCTTTATCTCGAAACGCGACTCGGAATCGAATTCGGTAAGCAAATCCTATTGGGACGGGAGCTGCGAATGGCGATTGAACCAATTACAGCCCGGATATTACGAGACGCGAACACAACTCTCCAAAGGAAAGTCCGGGGTTTTTAAGCTGGACGAGCAATTCGTTGTCTTGCCAGAAGATCACCCACGGAAATCCGATTCCCGTTTTGGTTGGACGATGTCGACAAAAAGCAAAGAAGGATTGAATGAAATCGAGGTGAGTCGTCTTGTCGAAATACTTCGGCTCGGGCACGTTGGGAGAGTCAAAATCCCCATTTGGTTTGATTCCCAGGATCCGGTAGCAAGTAAAGCGGCCATTGAGCGAGTCGATAAGATCCAAATGGCTGGTGTAGGCTGTGTAGGCGTTATCGCCTTTCCGCCGTCGTCCTTACGCAATAAGTTTGTGCGACTAATCCCAAATGAAACGGGCTCCGCATTGGAAGATTCACTTTTGGTGGCTTCCTATTTGGAGCCAGTAATGCGTCCGATGTGCGTTCGCATTTCGGACTTCCAAATCGGGTGGGACCACGAAACCGACTTTATTTCCAATCCACGACTAACTCAAGCATTGAATTCGATCAAAAACCTTGCAAGTAGATATGGACAAGAAACGCAGATCTTCGCGGCCAGGAATCCGATGTTTTCCGTCCCTGCTGTGTCAACAATTGATCGGTGGCAATTGTATTCCAATCAACCTTTAACGGCCGTTGAGACGGAAAACCTCCTTGACAAAAAGAGGGGGACTGAAATGTCAAGCAGAATTCCCTGGATGAGTATTACTCCAATAAGTGCACTGGACTACTCGCTCAGTGTTCGCGTTCAAGATCTAGTCTCGAGGATGGTGCGAAGCACCAAGGATCCTGGAACGCTTGGCACAACCGCATGGATCTCGAATCCAGCTGACCCAGAAGTCGGACTCTTGGATATCGACGGCGGACCTCGAGAGATGTTTCTACCTTTTCGATCCACTGCAGCCGCGTTGTCCGGAATGAGATTCCTAGGCAGTTTACCTGTCCATTCGTTCGGAGAAAATCTCTTAGTCGCTAACGGAAATCTTGCAAAACTAATTGTTTGGTCCGCCAGACCCACGCATGCCCAGCTTTACCTTGGAGAAGATGTCACAGCGCGAGACGTCTGGGGGCGTTCCGTACCAGTGGAGACTTTGAAGACTGCAAATGGCACTGAACAACGATTGGCTATCGACAAGTGGCCGATCATTATCGACGGCATCGATGTTCGCGTAGCAAAATGGAGAATGGGCGTCGGACTGGAGGAGCATCGTATCGACCCATTGGTTGGCCAAACCCAAGAAATGAAGGTGCGATTTGCGAATCCCTTGTCCGTTCCTGTTGTTGGAAAAGTTCAGGTAATGGCTCCATTCCTTTTGGCCAGCGAGACGACTACGGGTTTTGAAATCGAAGGAAATGCAAGCGATGTCATCAGCGTGCCGATACAAATCAGACCTGACGCGAACACCACTGCAGCGTCTGTCAAACTGAAATTCTCCATCCAAGGTGATAAGCCGGTCACGTTTATGGTAGATCAAGAAATGCAGGTTGGAACCAGCGATTTCGAATTCGAACCTCGATACGAATTCGCGGCTGACAACCGTCTCAGATTATTCATCGAAGTCATCAATCACGAATCAAACCCGCTCAACTTTGACTGTCTGTTATTGATCCCAGACCGCGCTCGGGAACGGACGCAGATCGCAGGACTAAAAGACCGCATCACCAAACTGATTGTATTAGAAAACGCCTCAGATTTGGTCGGCAAAACACTCTGGTTGCGCTGCGAACAAATCGCTACCAATCGGATTCTGAATTACCGCATCGAAATCAATCGTTAGGAATACAGCGGAACCCGCCAATCATGCGAGGAGGTTTTCTGGGGAGTTTGCGGCAATGAAAATTTTGCAAGCAAATCCAGCCGGCAGTTCAGGAATGTTGCCTATTTGTACTGGATTGGTACCGCATTTGAACTGGCATCGTCCCAAAGGGCCAAAGCCGTTATAGTCCCGAGGTATGTTTCCAGTAAAATTCACCAGATACATCCTTTGGGATGTTTTCAAAATGTTTGCAATGTCATTGGTTGCAATGACATCCCTTATTTCGTTGGTATTTGTGGGTCAAAACCTGATCTCGCTGGATTTGAGCTACTTGTCGGTGGCCAAGTTGATGCCTTACATCTTTCTGACCGCGTTCCAGTATTCGGTTCCGCCTACCATTTTGTTTTCCGTTTGCTGCGTCTATGGACGAATATCGGCGGACAACGAAATCGTAGCCTTGAAAAGTGCTGGCATTTCTCCGATGTGTATTTTTCGTCCAGCAGTCATCCTTGGCTTTTTGCTTAGCGTTCCTTCGGTGTGGTTAAACGACATGGCGGTCTCGTGGGCAAAACCGGCCATGCAACTCGTCATTTTGAGATCGTTTGAAGAAATTATTTATCGAGGCCTGAGTTCAAAAAAAGCTTACAACTCCGAAAAAGGGTTTGCGATCCATGTCCAAGAGGTCAAGGATCGATGGCTCATCAAGCCCAACATATGGATGCAGAGCGACAACCAATTGAGAACGATCATTGCAGAAAAGGCTCGGATTTCAATCGATCCAAACGACGACAAAATGGTCATTGAATTGATTGACTCGTTAGTCGATTGTGTCGATGCGGATGGACAGAAGCAATTCCGATTGCCTCGCTCCGAGATTATCGAGATGCCGTTGGATTTTGCTGCTAAGAATGGCAATAATTCAGTCAGTCCCTCACAGTATTCCATCAGTCAGATTCCAGGTGAACTCGCCCGCCAAAATGGACTCAACAATCGGCGACGCGAGAAGCTGGCAACTCGCCATTCGATCGCTTTGGCGACGGGTCGATATATCAGCCTTAACGACGTTACAAGTCAAGCGATCTGCCTCGAATTGGCCGAAACGGAAAAAAAGTTGTCCCGATTGAAAACGGAACCGATGCGACGCTGGGCGCAAGGCTTCAGCTGCCTAGCCTTCGTCTGGATGGGGGTGCCAATGGCCGTCCTGATCCGGAGTGCAGACTACTGGTGGACGTTCGGAGTTTGCTTTATCCCGATATTGTTGATCTACTATCCAATATTCGGATTGACTTTAGAATTTTCGAAAGACGGAACTTGGCCGGCATATACATTGTGGCTAGGCAACGTCACTTTGGCTTTGATTGGAACTTGGCTGATGCGAAAAGTCGTAAGAACCTAAACAAGTCGTTGAGTTTTGTGAGAATACCAAACTACCGCGGTTCCCAAGGTGTCACGATCAATATGACGCCAATGATCGACGTGACCTTCCTGTTGATCATTTTCTTCCTTGTCAGTAGCCACCTAGCCAAGCAAGAGAATTTCCTGAAGCTCGATTTGCCGACGGCAACTGCGGGGTCGAACGATTTTTCGGATAAACCAACCGTCACGGTTCAAGTGCTTTCGACCGGTGAGTACCAAGTTGCGAGTGTTGCGATGCCGTTGGACCAAGTTCGACGTGCCATACTATCGCATATGCGAACAGCAGGGGGGCCTTTACGTATTCGAATTCGCACCGACAAAGCGGCCGAATACAAACACATAGCCGCCTTGCTAAAGCTTTGTTCCATGACCGGAAATACCGACGTTGTTTTTGCTGTATATGAGGACAATGCCTCGTGAAAACGTCTTACTCCGCCGGCTCCAAACCGGCTTCGGTCGATAGCATGATGACTCCGATGATCGACGTAGTATTCTTGCTACTCGTGTTTTTCTTGGCCACATCATCCTTTCAACGGATTGAAAAGGCGTTGCCGAGCGCAGTGGCCGCCGCTCCCGACGTAAAACAGCAGGGTAGCGGCGAAACGAACGATCCTCCCAATGCTCTCACGGACTTAAGTGACGTGGTTGTACGGATCCAGAGGCCAAAAAATGCCACAACCGTTTCGATGACTTACTCGATCAACGGCGAGGTTGTTGAATCGTTGGAAATCTTGTCCAACCGAATGAACGTAATTCTCCGCGTGCGAGCTGATGCTCCAATCGTCATCGACCCATCGGACGATGTACCGGCGGGCGAAGCGATTCGTGTTTACGATCTCGCCAAAGCCAATGGGTCAGTCGCCGTGTTTCTAGTGGCTCGATGAAGTGTTTACTTATCCGCCATGCCACCTTATCGGAAATCCGATTTCGCGTTCTGCGAAGCGGGAGACGACTGGATGAATTTGGGAGCCGTAATTCGTCGGTGCGATTGATGAGTCACTTCTAGATCTTCTGTTGTGTCCTTGACTTTAGAAAGCGACTTGACTCCGTCCTTACGCATCATTTGCAGGCCATCGACAACAGCTCTCGGCACGGGCCAGTGCTCCTCAAGCCTGCGTCCCCATTCATGAAGTCTTTGCAACAGCTGTTGGTCGATTCTGCGTACACGAGTCGCTGCTCGAGCGATGACCAATTGTTCATCTTTTCTCAGTTGCCAGAGTTGCACGATCTCTTCAAAATCGATGGCGTCGTAGGACTGGTGAAGGAAAATAAAATCTCCACGAGCCAAACAAAGTACCGATTCTACCGATTGTGCGGGGCCAACCGCAGTGATGTTGCGAACGACATTGACCTGGGGGTATGTTCTTCGCAGTTCTTCTAAAACCTCAGGTGTGGCATCGCCAGACTGGTCGTCCACGATGATCAATTGCACATCTTGGCTCAACTCGCAAAGAAATTCGAGTAGTCCTTCCACTCGCAATTGGATCTGAGACTGGAAATCGCGAACTGGGAAAATGACGCTGAGGGATTCTGGCATGCGCTGACTCGTCGGAGGAGTGCTCAACTCAAAAACATGTTTTGGATATCGGACCAGTCGGTGTTTTATTCCTGTCGCCACGAAAGAAATCGCTATTTTGGGAACGTAGGGATTGTTGGGGGGGATGATGCGTTAAACATCCGAGTTCCCACGTTCTTGGTTGCAAACGCCGTCATCGCAACCTAGCGTTCCAAGTTGACTCGCCAAGGCTTTACGATTATGCAGGCTAGATCGATTGAGTCGTTGTTTCAGTGTTGCAAAGTTTCAATTCTCAGAATTTCAACCAATGTCTACCACCAACATCCGATCCACTCGCTCCCTCCTTCCGACCACGTTGCATGCCATCGATTCTGTCATGCTTTGCCTCTCCTTGCCGCTCGTGCAATGGCAAACACAACAGCCGTTGAATCAGTCCACCACCATAGGCAGTTTGGTTGCATGTGTGTTCTTGTTTTTGATTGGTGAACTTTTCGGGATATACAAGCCAGGCCGAGGGCGTTCGGCGGACAATGAAGTTGGATTGGCTACGGCAGCATGGACCGTAACGTATGTCTGCCTTTTGCTAGTAGGGCTCTTCACGCGAACATCGGATACGTTCGCTCGATCTACAATTATCGCTTGGTATTTCGTAGGTGGCTTGTCTATTTTGTGTACCCATATGTTCGTGAGAAGCATTCTTGAATTGCTCGGCCGCCGAGGCTATGGTCTGAGCAAGACCGCTATCATTGGATTCAATCGGTTGGGTCTTGAGATTGCTCGTAACGCAAAGAACTCAACCGAAAGTGGACTTATGATTGTTGGCTTCTTCGATGATCGAGGTGATGGACGACGGGCTGATTTCGTAGAGGGCATGCCGCCGTTCGTAGGAGACTGCGACAAACTCATGGACATGATCGGAAGCGGAGAAATCGACACAGTCCTGATTACCTTGCCGATGCGAGCTGAGAAACGCATCCAATCTGTCTTGGACCGATTGGCCAACACCACGGCATCGGCTTACATCGTTCCTGATTTTTTTGTCTTTGAACTGCTCCATTCTCGGTGGACACATGTCGGGGGCTTGCCGGTTGTCAGCGTTTTTGAATCGCCCATGTACGGCGTGGATGGCTGGCTAAAACGCGCATTGGATCTATCGATCAGTTTGATCGGAGTTGTTCTAGTTTCGCCGGTGCTTTTGCTTTGCGGCTTGCTTGTGAGATTGTCGTCGCCAGGGCCTGTTTTCTTCCGCCAAAAGCGTTATGGATTGGATGGGAAGGAAATATTGGTCTGGAAGTTCCGTTCGATGTTTACGTGTGACAACGGTGCAATAGTCAAGCAAGCGACCAAAAACGATCCACGTATCACCCCCATTGGTGCAATCCTTCGGAAGACTTCAATGGATGAGTTGCCACAACTGTTCAACGTCATTCTCGGATCGATGTCGCTGGTTGGTCCTCGTCCACACGCGAACGCCCATAACGAACACTTTCGAACGCTCATCCGCGGCTACATGATGCGGCACAAAGTTAAACCAGGGATCACGGGACTGGCGCAGGTCGAAGGCAGCCGGGGTGAAACGGATACGGTTGAGAAAATGGAAGCACGTATATCCCTTGACCACCGTTATATTCGTGACTGGTCCATTTGGATGGACATTCAAATTCTGTTCAAAACCATCTTTGTGGTTTTGAGGCGAGACGCTTACTAGGCGACTACTTGATTTCGGACCGAGGCTTGCCCTTTTCGAGAACAGGTCCTGACATGGGTGGTGTTTCAAAAAAATTGCCGTCATTGATGAGACGTGGGTCTCCGGTGCGACTCAGTTCGCCCATCAACCGTTTTTCTAGATCGGCTTTGACCGATGTGTAAGCGGGATCATCCGCTACATTTTTTGTCTCATGTGGGTCTTTCCTTAAGTCGTATAATTCGTACTTTGGGCGTTTGCCATAAACCCATTCATAATGAGCTTTCCATTTAGGGGAATTCCGCTCGCCAATTAGCCACCCCTTGGTCGGTCCAGCGTCGTCGTCCGGATGGGTCGTGCGTGTCGTTTTTGCGATCTCCTCTACTGTGGCCACATCATTGCCTTCTAATCGATAGGGATCGCCGAGCGGCCAACGGTCCGGTCGGAAATTGATAATCAACAAGTTGTCCGCGGTATGAATGGCGCGTTGTGGATAGGGGCTGTAGTCGGCGCGGGCGTTCTCAACGTGCCGTTCTCGTCCCGTCACCACACAAGTTCGAGATTCGTCGACAAGCCCCGATTGGTTTGATTTCAGCACTGGCCACAGACTGCGTCCGGTCATTACTTCGGGACTTGCTAAACCAGCGGCCTCAAGAAACGTCGGCGCGAGATCGGGAAGATTCACGAAGTCATCGACAACACGACCACCAACAACTCCCGGACCACTGATCGCTAACGACACGCCTGTTCCAAAACCGTAAAGGTTGCATTTGCCGTGCGGGAAACCTGGCGCCCCATGATCCCCACTGATTACGACCAACGTGTTCTCCCGTTCGCCCGTTTTGTTGAGTTCAGCCAGGACTACTCCGATGCCAGCATCCCACGCAGCGATCTCACCGAAGTAATCGGCCAAATCCTCTCGTACTTCGGGCACGTCTGGCAAATAGGGGGGCATCTTTCCTTGAAGAGAATCCGGGTCGATGTTCCAGAGTTTTTTACCGCTCCCCTTAATCCAAGGCCGATGGACATTGGTCGGACCAAACCAATAACAAAAGGGTTTCCCCGATTCGCGAGCAGCCAAGAAGTCTCTAAAATTGCTTCGTATCTCTCCGTAAAGCTCTTCTTTGGAACTGTCCGGCGTCTTGCCACTTGCAATCAACTTGGTAACGTTCTCTGAAAACTGGTTGAATCGGCCACCTGCTCTTTGAAAGGAGTACTTTTGGCCGCCATAAGGTGCATCAGGAGGGGTACCGGGACTCCAAACTTTATACGTCTTGCCGATATGATATCCAGCGTCTCGCAAGAGCAACGGATAAGTAGGAATCGACTCGTCCCAGACTGCACCTTGAAGGATTGCACCTCGGCCCGTACGCCAAAAATATTGACCGGAAAGCAAAGAGCTGCGACATGGCGTACACGACGGAGCGTTCACATGAGCATGGCGAAACAATACTCCTTGTTTTGCAACTTGATCAAAGTTTGGTGTACGAACCACATCATTGATTCCCCCTTTTCCGTTAACCTCGGAATAGATACTCGCGTATCGGCCCCAATCATCGGCGAATAGAAACAAGATATTCGGCCGTTTCGGCGTTCCCGCCAAGCCTTTGTCTGCGGCCAGCAATGGTGAGCATAGGCTGACTATGGAAACCAACAGCAAGGCCCGTAATAATTGGGGTTTCATAAGTGGGACTCGTCGCGATTCTCTCGGTATGGCTTCTGGAACTGCCTCGCATGGCAGGGTAAGTCGGTGAATTTATTGTACAGTTCTTGCGAGAACGAAGGTATGATGACGACATGCAAGAACACCACCGTCACGTAAATCTTGACCCGCAGCAGTAGAGGAATTTTTGATAAGTCAGAAATGCAATGAATTCTCACCAATTTTGCTAGGGGAGGACAAAGGAAATCCAATGAATCATGCCTTTCGAATGACGCAGAACATCATTATCCCTATCTTGATTGGTGTTCTGTTTCTATCCCGTGTCTTGCTTGGAGACAACACAGGCTATTTCCCTCCGGCGGAATCCAAAGGAGGTTGGCGAGCTTTGAATGGCGACGATGACCTTCAACGGTTGGCCGCTGTTGCTCCCGATAAAATCGCCGAACTGAAGGCTTGGCTATTGGCAAGCGACAAGAGAGACTTCGCGGCCGTTGTTGTTCGCAATGGCTACGTTGTGTTGGAGGTGGAACGTGGCAACAGTGCCAAGACCGACGCACGTAGAGTGGCGTCGGTGTCCAAGGCCGTCTGCGCAACCGTCCTGGCAATTGCTTCAGAACAGAGCCAACATGGCTTGACACCGCGCCCGATGAAGTTTGATGATCGAGCATTTGATTTTATTCCGTGGGCAAGTCCCCTTAGCGATCCTCGTAAAGCCGACATCACAGTCAAGCAACTTCTTAATCACACGTCAGGGATCTGCCCCGAAGCGATTGGAGCCAAGAACGACGGAAGCTGGGAATATGTTCTAGGCCACACCGGAGATCCACGAACTAGCCAGTTGGCCTTTGCACCCGGAACAGGTTCTGGCTATTCCTCGCATGCGTTGTGCCATGCGTCTCTGGTCTGTGAAACCGTTACCGGCAAGCCTTACGATCAATTTGCCATGGAAGCGCTTTTCAAGCCGATCGGTTGTGAACATTGGTGGTTTCAATATTATGAAGGAGGCGAAAAAACCGGACGGCATCCATCGCATGGGCTTGGGATGCCGGCTCGTGATCTAGCCCGAATTGCCTACTGCATGTTGCGCAATGGTCGATGGGAAAACAATCAAGTTATTCCCGAGTGGTTTGTCGCACAAACTGCCAAAGCTACCCATGACGTGACGACCAAGGAGATGCGGTTCAAGCGGAATGCTCAGAGTTTTTCCCACGGTTGGGAATTGCCTGCCATTGCCAATGATGATGTTCGCGGGATTCCAATGGACGCTCGTTACAAACCCGGTTCTGGTGGCCAACTCATCGGTTTCGTCCCAAGCCTCGATTTGGTGATCGCTCGACAAACCGGCGCAAGCGGGCAATGGGAATACGAAGAGTTCGTTCGGCTCGCGTGCGCGGCGGTCTCCCAATGAACGCGCGACGGCAGGATTGCCGCCAACGTACCTGTCGTCGCGTTGCGACTCGTATTTTCCTGGCTTCCTGTACCTGGGACTTGCGTCCCAGACTATTGCATGTCGTCGCTTCGCGACTGTTTGTTGGCTACTTTGGGAAGGGTGCAACAACCGATTTAGCAATCTGATCCAGATCGACCAACTTCGCGTTGCCTCCCGCTTGCTCAACCAACTTGCAAATCAGATCAATGGCTTGCAACTCCGGATCGACAACGCCCAAGCATGAGGGATGCGCTAAAAAATCAAAGACCGCTCCGTTTTTGATGGTCCAATCGACGGCTTGACGGATGGCCTCCAAGAACCATTCCAGTTTCCACCGTCCGTTACGAAAAGCGCCGATATCGCTGATTGGGCTCATCGGAATTTCGATCAGCCCAGTTGGATAAACAAACGGCTGCGCCTGAGCTTGAGACTGAATAATGCTGGCAAAAACCTCCGGGTTAGGTTCGACCCCCATTGCGGTGTTTTCGTGCGTCGGGTACCTGCTGCTTACCCAAGAGAATCCCAAGTCAATTAGCATATTTTGCAGATCTTCTCGACCGCTCAGACCCGTAGAAAAGCCGCCTGGCGTACGAAATCCGTTATTGCTGATTCCTGCCCGCTGCTTTAGCGCCGCCGTTGTCATGCGGATATTCTCACGGATGACATCCGATGTCGACATTCCCTCGATAAGCCAAGGAGACCTTTGGAAGCGATATTGAAGATCTTTGGGTTCACTCGCCAACAAATTGACGTGATCGTAGGTGTGGTTTCCAATAGGATGGCCATCCGCAGCAAGCTGCTTCAGCCAAGATACGTCTTGCTGTTCAAGCACTCGGCCAACACAAAAGAAGTGCACTCGTCCGCCATGTCCCTTCACAATGTTCGCCGTTTTTACAGCGTAGCGTTTGGCAGCCTCATCGAGGTTTCCTTTTTCGTAGTCCCAATGCGTGTCCTCCCACTTCGGGAAATTGCGGGCCATTTCCAAATCCAACGTAATCGCTATCTGGGCCACGGTCGGCCTGGATGAAAAATCCATCGCGCGCGACTGCAACCGACCAGCAAGAAATCCCGCGGCACCGCCCAACCCTGCCCCCAAGAAACTTCGGCGATTCTCGACCGGCGTCCAGTTCATGGTTGTTTCCCCTCGAGTTTCACCCACGAGATTTGCGTAATGAGTTGATTGAGTGCCGCGAACGATATCGCGGCGTTGACAGCGAACCTCGGTGACGTGTTGGATGGAAAAGTCGCCAGCGAAGCGTCCCCCACCAAGAAAACATTGAAGTCCTTCGACAGGTTTTCGTAGCCCGCCGTCGTCTTGCAAAAGCACATGTCGGTCGCGTAGCCGGTTAACAAAACGTGTCGTATTCCATTCTTTGTCAAGAAGTTTTTCAGCGATTCGTACCCTTCGGCATCGTAAATTACGACATCCCCGGGTTCGTAGTCTACGTCGGTAGTAACCGGGATCGGCAAATCCCAAAAGCCGGCGTTGTTGTACTTCGCGCTCGCGTCCAGTCCTGGAAACTGCCTAAAATAATCCCTCACCGGAAATTTCTTGGAAAGCGTTAACTCCGTTGGCAATGGTTCGCCTCGGTATTCAAAACTGGAGAGCTTCGCCGCGAGCTCCTGAGAACCTGCTTCGCGTTCCGCAGTGTCCGGCGTGTGCGTAAAGGAACGATATAGCTTCTTTCGAATAGGATCCGGTTTTCCGGGCAAGCTATATAGGACCAGCCCCACTTTATCACGTAGCTGATTGATAAAGGGGCGTACAATGTCGTGGGTATGCCGCGCCGCAAGATGATTTTTCTCCTTGGTGCAAAAGTCGGCGACCCCCGCGGGCTCTGGCGTAATCCATCCATGTCGATCATCAATGCCCCACGGATGAACCATGATCACGGCGGTCTGCGAGGCTATGAGATGATTGGGAATCTCGATGATTCCTCTGGCGTTGTAGGAAAAACGCCAAGCACGAACACTGAGGTCGGAGCCATCATCCGCCACGATCGAAGGCGCTTGGAAATGATTCTGCTCAATAATAGGTTCAAAGAAGTCCGGATAGTCGGCCAGCAACGGTTTGGGGGCCTGAATGCGAGTCAACTGATTCCGATAACTTCGGTTTCCACTAGCCTCTTCTTGAGCCGGGGCGGATTGAATCCACATCCCCAGCGCAAGGGCCACGCCTGATAACAATCCTCTATTGGTGATTAGCATTAGTTGTTCCGTTGCAAATAAGAGAATAGGTCTCGCAATTGTTGAGGGGAAAGCTGTCGATAAAGATCGCTTGGCATGATCGAAACTTGGGAATCCTTGATTTCCGCGATCTCAGATCTCGAAACTCTTTCCGATTCGTTTTTGCTATTCACAAGAGTGATCTCGGATTCATCGCGAGAAGTCGGCAAGCCATTCAGGACACGACCATCGGTGGTAACTATCGAAACACCAACGTACTCCTTGCGAATGACGCTGTGTGGATCTACTAAACTAATGAGCAAGAAGTCTCGATCCAATCGATTGGCACTTGTCAAATCTGGCCCGATTCTCTTGCCCTCGCCAAAAAGGATGTGACAAGACGCACAGAGCTTGTTGAACAAGATCTGCCCCTCTTCTTGATTTCCGGCGGCGGCACGCAAATCGTTATTCAAGCGTCTGACTTCGGCCAGCTTTTCTTCGCTGGTTGACGCTTGAAGTCGTCCCCAATACTTCGCAACGAGTGCGTCCAGATCGGGGCTCTCAAGGAGGCCGATACGGCGCACTTGATCTATCGGTGCTGTTGTCGGATTGATTTCTCCACGTTCTACAGCCGACAGCCAATCGCGAACATACGATTTCCGGCCTACGATTCTATCCATCAACTGAGTTCGGAGAATGGATGATGATGAGGATCGCAGTTTCGCGATCAACGCAGCCGAGACGGTTGGGCTATCAAAATGGGCGAGAACGCGTATCGCTGCGATAAGAATGACTTCTGGTTCATCGCGTTCCAATAACGGAAGAGCCTTTTCCATAAGGGACGGCTCACCGCATGACGCTAGTAGATTAAGCATTTCAGCTCGATCCGCAGTTGCAGCCTTGGAGTCGAACGCTTTTGCCATGGCTACCTGCAGTGGTTCCTGCAGGCGAAGAAAAATAGCCAAACGCAGCAACGAGATGTACTCGGGGGTTTTCCGCCACGACAATAAAACGAACTGAGAAAGAGACTGGAGGTTTCCGATCGGTTCGGTTTCGATGTGGACTTGGTGTTGCTGCAAACCTTGTAGAATAGGTTGCCAGAGAGCTTCACGAGCTTGATCGTTCGGTGCCTGTTGTACCAGTTTCATAACCGAATCGAAGCCATCCGTCGTATTCTCGGCAGCATAGCGACGAATGAGGCGAGGAAGCAGAGTCTCCGTTCCTAATCGTGAGTTCCAAAAACTTGGACGCAGGAAACGACTCAAGACCTCGTCGCGACCGGTCAAGCTGTGACGTTCTACAGCCCACCACCATAGAAGTGGTATTCTAGGATCGTCATTGTCTATGTCGCGATGGATGTTGGCGTTGATGATGGGCATCGCTTGATTGGCGGGTAAAAGAGCAGCGGTACATGCAAGCTGCTGACGTACTTCGTCCACTGTTTCTCGCTCAGCCAATTGGTCCAATTGTTGCGCGAAATCGGCAGATATTGGTCCATGATCTCCAATTAGTCGGACCGTCCAAGCCCTGACTATAGGGTGGATGCTGTCGAGCAATAGAATGGCCCGGGACTCGCTGATTCCATCTAGAGCATTCAAGGACCACAAGCCTTCCAGAGCAGCATTCTGTTCTTGGCTGTTTTTGGCAACAGAAAAAAACTCAGCTCGAATTGCACTTTCATCCCCTAGCGTACGGTTAGTAGCACGACGAACAAGTTCCTGTCTCGCGTGACGTACATGCCATTGACTTGGATGCCGATGCAGTTGTAGCAATTGCTCGGTACTTTTCTGGGAGAAATCAATTGGTGCGACTGGTAACGAAGGTGGTCGCTTGGAAACGATGCGGTAGATTCGTCCGTTAGTGCGATCCCAATCGGCGTCAGGATCTGGATGGGCAGTCCGACGATCGTGCCAATCTGAAACGTAAACCGCTCCATCTGGCCCTAGCGTTAGGTCCGTTGGAGCAAACCAAGTATCGTTGGACTTCAGCACTTCGCCGCCATGGATCGTTCGAACAGTCGACCCAAACGGCTCAACCGCATGCCATTGCACTGCATGCCCAAGCAGGTCACCAGCGATGTATTTGTCTTTGAATCTTGCTGGCCAATTGTCCCCTTGATAGATAATGCCTCCTACTGTGACGTGCCCTCCTCGGAAATCGGTGTGGGGTGCATGGTCGAAAAACCCGAAAGCATAAGGATTATGTAGTTCACCATGTTTGGCAAATGATTTCACGTAGTATCCACCTTGTAGCCCATGTAGCAAAACATGACCACCAAAGTTGGTACTATAAAAAAGTCTTCCATGTTGATCGAAATCCAAGCCCCAAGAATTGCCGCCCCCCTCGCAGAACAACTCAAACTTGCGATTCACAGGATGATAGCGCCATACGCCCTGTTGAAATTCGATCCCCCGTATATTGGCTGTAACGGTGCTCCCCTGGCATCCGTATAGCCAACCGTCGGGGCCCCATGTCAAAGAATTGGCAACGCTGTGTGCGTCCTCCATACCGAAGCCCGTCAGCAAGACTTCTGGATCGCCGTCGGGAATATCATCCCGATTGCGGTCTGCATAGAATAGCAAGTATGGGACGTTCAGTACGAAAACGCCGTCCATTCCAAAGGCGAATCCTGAGGCAAGATTCAAACCACTGACAAAATCGTGGCTGTGGTCCATGCAACCATCTCCGTCCCTGTCTTCAAGGATCGTAATGCGATCGGCACCTTTGGGGCCTTTCGGTGGCGGATCAGGGATTCGATCGTACTTCGTACGTGAAAACCGATCGACTTGGACGCGTTTCAATTCCGCAGGATTGGGGTACTGTAAATACTGAATTACCCACAGTCGGCCTCGGTCGTCAAACTCCATGGCGACAGGCTGCTTGACCATGGGCTCGCTGGCAACCAATTGCGCTTCGAGCCCAACAGCGAGTTGCATTTGCCCAACAGCTTCGGCGGGCTCATAACCTTGTGCCTGCAATAGTTGGACAGGTGAAAGAACTATCCAAGCAAAGAAACAAGTCCAGCGGGCAAACTGCGATGAGAGTAGCATATCGAAGACTGTCTCAACAGAGCTAGAACGATTGTCGCCTTTTGCGCCTAGGCTGTGAAATATTGGCAAAGCGCAAAACTTTGTCGCCTTTTGCTCCGCAAAAGTGTGATAACGAGACGCACTTTCGCGGAGCGAAAGGCGACATTAATAAATCCACAGTCTAAGAGCGAAAGGCAACAATACCTCACTATTCTTTTGACGCAGGTTCGACATTCACCGGTGATGGAACCAAGTCGGTAGCAACCGAACTTCGGACTTTCGAGACAAAGCTCGAGAGGCCTTTGGCAGGGGCGGAAATTGGGGCAGGAGTGCTTACCTGGGTGTCTGGTGGAAGGGATGAGGCTTGCGGCCGTTGTGGTGCAACCGCGTTGGATCTAATTGGTTGTGTCGCGGAAGCCGGCCATCTATTCGCAGCAGATCGGGTTGCAGCGTTAGTTGCGACTGTACGTTCAAATTTGCCACCGGACGACGGTTGACTGGGCGCAACCTCGTCTGTCGGCCTTAACGAGTCAAGTTGGGTCGAAAAAATAGCTCTGCTCCGTTTTGGACCTACATCGCGAAGCGGCTCGAAAATTGCAGTTGTCGTTACCGGTGCTTTCGTTGGTGGAGGATTGGAGAGCGGGAGACTTGGGGGCAAGTCAGCTAAGCTCACTGATTTTGAATCGCTAGGTGGAGTTTGTTGATCAACAAGTGACTTGATTTGTCGCTCGACCACGCTGCGATCCTTTTTCGACTTCTTGCCAGCCTTTCTGGGCTGAATGTTTTTGCGGTTATTCGTCGCAATTGCAGCCTCGAAAGATTCGGCTAGAGAAGCGTCAATAGCCACTATCCCCGTCTCCTTCGCCCGTGGAACAGTCTTCGTTGTTGACGGCTGGCTTGGCAAATTCCATTGTCGGCGAAAGTACCAAGCTATACCGGCTATTGCCAAGGCAAGCGGGATCAGCCACCACAAGACCGATGACGCTGGAGTACTGCTTGGCAGATCCGTGGAACTAGGGGTGGAATTCAGTCCGGTTTGGGCAAACATCATATTAAAGTCTTAGTAATATTGGGATTCAGGCCGATGCACATTGTGACTTGTTAGACGTGGATCGGTCAAGCAGATTGGATCGCATTCTAGGGACAAGCTAAGAAAAACAGAGGATGCAACACTCGGTTTTTTCGAAGCCCTGCGTTTTTGTCTTCTTTCAGTTAGAATAAGCCTCACTTAATCTCAATCCTTGTTCCAAACCCATCCCTCCATCGCCCCGTCCCTCCATCGCTCTTGCCAATACCTTCCATGATTTCATCCATCGCACGAAATCGTTTTTATTCATGGCGAAGCGCAGCGAGATCGGGTGTTTGCTTAGGTTGGATTGCGGCATACTTCCTCGCGAATAAAGTTGCGCAAGGTCAAGACACCTTCGAAAGGATGGTTCGGCCTTTCCTGCATGAACATTGCATCGAATGCCATAGCGGTTCAGAACCAGAAGGCAAATTGGATCTCCGAGCTTTTGAAAATCGTCAGACCGTTTCCGATCGGTTCACCGTGTGGAAGGAAATGGAACGGCGCGTTTCCAATGGAAACATGCCTCCGAAAGATGCCGCCTCGCATCCCTCCGACCAGGAGAGACAAGCCTTCGTAAAATACGCGCAGACTGTACGGCGTGACGAAGCGGTTCGGTTCGCAGGTGATCCAGGGATCGTTTCCGTCCGCCGGCTGAGCAATGCGGAATACAACAATACAGTTCGGGACTTAACGGGAATAGACCTACGTCCGGCTCGTGAGTTTCCCGTCGATCCTGCCAATGAAGCTGGCTTCGACAACTCCGGAGAATCGCTTGCAATGTCCCCAGCCCTGCTGAACAAGTATTTGTCCGCGGCGCGTGAAGTGGCAAGCCATATGGTTTTGACTCCCGCTGGCATTGCCTTTGCCACGCACCCTGCAATGACCGATACCGATCGCGATAAATATTGTGTTCAACGCATTGTTGACTTCTATCACAAACAGCCAACCGACATCGCCGACTATCTATACGCCGCTTGGAAGGCTCGCCCCGGAATGGATGCAGGCAAGAAAATTCCGCTCGAAACGATTGCAAAACTTCATCAGATAAGTTTTCGATACTTGACCTCGATCGTTGCAGCGCTGAATGAGGAAAACAATTCGACAACCAAAATAGGTCCAATGACAGAAGTTCGCCGTCGCTGGCTTGCCTTACCGAACCAGAACGATGACGCTGTCCGACTGGAATGCAAACGGATACGAGACTTTATCGTGGAAGTTAGGGGTTATTTGGAGCCCGAATTCAATATGCGTCTTAAAGGCATTCACGATGGTGCACAAGCCTTTGTCCTGTGGAAGAATCGGCAGTCCGCAAAGCACCGACAGATGTTCATGCCAGAGACGCTTAAGGCGATCGACCAGGCAAAGCTTTCTTCTGATGTCGCGAGAGCCATCAGGTCTCTCTCGGAGGAGGAATTGCCTGTTGCATACCAAAACGAGCTCGATCTCTTTTGCAAAACCTTCCCAGATGCGTTTTTCGTCGCGGAACGAGGCCGGGACTATTTAGGTGTGCCAAAAGAGAAACAAGAGAAAGGACGCCTGCTCAGTGCTGGCTTTCACAGCATGATGGGTTACTTTCGCGACGACGAACCACTTTACGAACTGATATTGAACGATAATGAACGCGACGAATTGAACCAATTGTGGCAAGAACTCGATTTCGTGACGGCCGCCCCTATCCGACAATATCAAGGTTTCCTCTGGTTCGAACGCACCGATCACAACTTCCTCCGCGATGCGGAATTCGATTTTGCTCGGCCGGAGAACAAGGATGCTTTGTCGACGGCAAATATCAAGAAGTTATCCGAAATGTATCTCGCGAAGGCGAAACGAATGAATGCGTCTAGCGAACAACTTAAGGCGATCGAAGATTTCTTTATCAACATCGACAGCCAGATCCGTTGGGTCGAACAAACACGCGTCCGTTCCGAGCAGATTCATGTGGAAGCGATCGAGCACTTCGCCGAACGCGCTTTCCGTGGTTCGTTGACAATGAATCATCGAGAGGGTTTGAAGCAATATTACCGATCTTTAAGGCAAATCGATAAACTATCACACGAGGAAGCGATTCAGGATCTGTTGGTATCTGTGCTCATGTCACCCGAGTTCTGCTACCGAAGCGACTTGGGTATAGGATCGGCGGACCGACGGCCCCTCAATGAAATCGAACTCGCAAACCGTCTTAGCTACTTTCTTTGGGGGACGATGCCGGACGAACTCTTGTTCGCAAAATCGAGACAGGGGCGATTGAAGGACCCAGTCGTATTGAGCGGCGAGATCGATCGCATGTTACGCGATGATCGCGTGCGTGGACTTGCGATCGAATTCGGTTCACAGTGGCTCGACTTTCGACGATTTCAAGAGCACAACAGTGTCGATCGGATCAGGTTTCCGCAGTTTACCGATTCGTTGCGAGAAGCTATGTATCAAGAGCCTATTCGATTTCTTATAGACATGATTCAGCAGAATCGATCGGTTCTCAGCTGCATCGATGCGAGCCACACGTTTGTTAACTCGGAACTTGGCAAACACTACGGGATCACGAACGAAGTCCTTGGCGATTCTTCGGATTGGTGGCGGGCTTCCGATCTGCCGATGTCACAACGCGGTGGTCTGCTCCCTATGGCGGTGTTCATGACTCAAAATGCCCCTGGCTTGAGAACGAGTCCGGTCAAGCGTGGGTATTGGGTAGTTCGACGTTTGTTGGGCGAAACGATCCCGCCGCCACCGCCGAACGTTCCTGAATTGCCAGTCGACGAATCGCAGTTAGGGGAGCTGACTTTGCGGCAAACCTTGGAAAAGCATCGAGCGATCGAAAGCTGTGCGGTCTGTCACGATCGGTTTGATTCCGTTGGCCTTTCGTTCGAAAGCTACGGTCCCGTAGGAGAACACCGCAGTCGCGATCTCGGAGAAAAACCGATTGACGACTCAGCGGTCTTCCCCAATGGGCAAGAGGGGCGAGGGCTCGCGGGGCTAAGAGATTACATTAGGAAGGATCGACAAACCGACTTCACCGAAAACCTTTGCCGAAAACTGTTGGCTTTTGCGCTGGGCCGAAGCCTGCGACTCTCCGATGATTTACTTATCGAGACGATGCAGGAAAAACTGGTTTCGAAGGACTACCGATTTGATTCGATAGTAAAGGCCATTGTATTTAGTCCTCAATTCTTGGAAAAACGCGGAACGAGCGACAAGGAGAAGTTTGATGTTGAGTAACAATCGTGTTTCGAGGCGAGTTCTGCTACAGGGAGCAGGCGTGTCGATGACGTTGCCTTGGTTTCAGTCGCTG
Source organism: Pirellula sp. (assembly GCA_031374925.1). Classification (GTDB taxonomy): domain Bacteria; phylum Planctomycetota; class Planctomycetia; order Pirellulales; family Pirellulaceae; genus JBKCUI01. Next base: position 103,033 of record JANMHA010000333.1, read on the forward strand.
CCAGTTTGGGGTGAAGATGCTCCAACTGGAATCGAAGCACCTCCATTTCCAAAACGCTTCGGCGTGCTTTTCATGGCCTGCGGAGTCAACCCTGATCATTGGTGGGCAAAGCAAAACGAAAACGAAATGGAACTGGGCAAGTCGCTCGCTCCACTCGAGTCGCTCAAGGCAAAGTTGAATGTGATCAATGGCTTATTCAATAAGAACGCCACGGGAGTGGGCATTCATCCTGGACAGACAGGAAACATCCTTTCGGGTGCATCGCTGAAGAAGGGAGCGGAACTTGGTGGTGGTACCAGTGTTGATCAATTGCTTGCCAACCGGATCGGCAATGAAACGATTCAATCGAGCTTAGTACTCGGTTGCGAGCAGCCGGTCACCGGCTACCACGAAACCAACTTTTCAATGGCATACAGTTCTCACATATCATGGCAGAACGCAACGTCTCCCGTCCCGATGGAGGTATACCCGGCCTTGGCGTTTGATAGCCTCTTTGAAAACCGGGGTGCTCGTCGTAATCAGAGCGTTCTCGATCGCGTGCGAGAGCACGCTTCCGATTTGCGGCGACAAGCGAGTGTGGAGGATCGTCGTAAACTAGATGAGTTTCTTTCCAGTGTTCGCGAAGTCGAGCAAGGGATCGAACAACAGCGCAAAGCTCAGGAAAAGGCCAGGGCCCGCGCCAATGGCAATCCGCAAGCGATCGCAAGCATGGCTCGTCCCGACAACGGGCTTCCTGAAGACATTCGCGAACATATGCGATTGATGTGCGACATTGTTGCGCTAGCATTTCAAACGGACAAAACAAGGATAGCGACCCTCTTGTTGTGCCGAGATATATCAGGGCTTTTCTATCCGTTTTTGGATGCAAGGAATGCACACCATTCAGCCTCGCATAACGACCGTTCAGCCGAATTCGAACGCATCTCAACCTACTACTGCAGCCAGTTTGCCTATTTGGCGAGTAAACTTGACGGGATGCAAGAAGGAGATGGTACCGTTCTCGATCACTCATGCCTTATGTTCATCAACAACATGTGGTCCGGAAGCGCTCATAATTCACAAAAAGTACCGTTGCTAACCGCTGGCGGACTCGGCGGGCAAGTTAGAACCGGTCGCATATTGGATTACGAGTCACGGCCGGATTCTGAACGAAAGCTGTGCAGTTTGTACTTGTCCTTGATAAATCGGATGGGAGTACCGGATAAAGAGTTTGGCGATGCGGATGCGCCTTTGGTGGATTTGTAGAAACGCCACCGAAAAAGGTGTCAGGAATCGTTTTTTGGAACATCGGCCCTTTGGGCCACCGAAAAGGTGTCAGGAATCGTTTTTTGGAACATCGGCCCTTTGGAGGGGCGAGCAGCATTAGCGTCCGCGGCTCACATTGAGGTGATTCGATTGTGCTTCATCAACCCACCGTTGTACCGTTTTTAGCGGTGGAGGCTCTTGATCTCGCAAAATTCGAGTTCCCTCCGCTGACTGTGCCGCAGCATGAATCAGCGCGTGAGCCTCCGATGGCCTTCGATTGGCTAAATCATCTGCCGTTCGAATTCCGGCTAGGACCATGAGCCCGGCACCCGCTGCCGATAGACCATCGATCTGGCACGCCAATCGTGCTTGGTCCTGCCATTGTGAAACAAGCCGAGCGGTGATCCAATTGGTCTTGAGTTCCGCCGCGACCCAATCGGCCTCATGGCTTAGCAAATCCTGGATCGTCTCAAGCCCAATGGCTTCCAATCTTGCCGCTGTCTTGGGACCGATGGCGGGTGCATCCACGATTGGACGATCCGTGGTAAGCCTTACTCGCTTTGCGGACTTTTCGACTGGAGCGATTGCCGCTTCTGGATCGGTCTCACTGACGGGTCTAGCAGTTACTATTTCCGTCTTGGGAACAATGCGTTCTCGGAGTTGGTTCGCATCCATCGAAGGTTGGATCGCAGGAGGCTCTATCTTCGCAGGAGCTGCCGGCTTCAATGTCCGAATGGGCTCGACAGCCTTCGGCTTGGGTATAACCCGCTCGGTCCTTGGCGAAATTAAATCACTCGTGATGGCACGTTGTACTTCAATAGGACTGGGATGAAGCTCCGGTCGCTCGATTCGGATTTTCTGAACCGTTCGTTGCTCCGGACTCACATTTCGAACCACGTTGCCAGTCCGTTGGAATTCGTCGAGTATCTTTTCGACTTCTCTCCTCTGTTCAGCAGAATCGATGGCGGCAACAATCTTCTTCACCGGCATTTCCATCCCTGCCAATAGCGTCGGAAGAACAAGGGATGATTTGGGGAGCGTGACAGAACAATCGTTCGCGATACGATCGATAACACTTCCCCAGCCAGTTAAGACCCACGTAAAAATCCTTGCGAGGAATTTTCTCGAGTCCGAACCGAGGGCCAATTCCGGATGGCGGCTCGATTCCTTCATGTCGTAGTCATCCATCAACGGTTCGTAATATTGGTTCGCCATAGTGGCACCGCGGAGGATACCATCAGTCATCCAATGGTTGCCAGAAGCAATGACAAACGATTCTAGCTGAGGGTCTTCGCTCGCCATTTTGAAAATAGATTGATAAGAGCAGCAAACGCTCCATTCCAAAGGGCGATGGACGATGGTCTCTCGCGGCGATTGTGCCGTGTGGAGCGGCATGAAGGGATCTGTGAAGTAGTGGCTCAAAACACCGATCGCGTACGCCGATTCCTTCCAGTTACCAGAAGCGAGCAGCGTATTGCATTTCTCAAGCCATTTTTCGGCGGTTTTAGCAGCTCCACCCCAATAGCCATCCCGTACATGCAAGACATGGTTTTCGAAGTCTTTGAAGACATTGTCCGGATCCTTGGCGCCCTGAAGGTAATCGCCGTAGTTGGCTAGTAGCAAGTCGGCCAAAGACTTGCCCTGTTGGCTCGACACTTCGTCGAGTGCATCGATGGCAAAATAATGATGTGTGCTCTTGCAATGCGCTGCACGAAGAATCGCGACGATTGTATCCATATCCAACTTTGTCCATCGAGAGCGCGAAGTGCATCCTAGTCAGCAAATTCGGTATGATTCGCTACTTTTCAAGGACTGCCTTGCAGGCACTCCGTCTGCCCTTGGCGTGGACGCAGGCCAAGGTTCTAACTTCAATAGCAAAAATCCATGGCGATAGCAAGGCGACCAAACGGGGGCGAGTCGAAACTACTTTGGCTCGGAATCCTTCCTTGGCTCGCTATTGAAAGGAGCGCGGCCGTATGCTTCACGCGGCGTGCTTTCAGGCTCCTTGACCTCTTTGCGCAATCGTTCCAATTCCAGATGCAGGCGTTTCTTGGTATCTGAATATGCTGGATCGTGGTAAAAATTCTTCACTTCGAGCGGATCCTTTTCTCGATCGAGCAACTCCCATTCGTCGACATCGGTATTGTAGTAGTGAACCAACTTGAATCGGTCCGTCACGACGCCGTAATGCGGCCGTACCCGATGCGGGGCAGGAAACTCGTAGTAGTGATAATAAAAACTATCTCGCCACGTGGTCGGTCTTTCCCCAATCAGCAATGGCACTAAACTGCGACCTTGCATGTCTTCAGGAATGGGCTGACCAGCGACATCGAGAAACGTTTCGGCGACGTCCAATAGCGATACGATATCTTTATTCACACTGCCAGGCTTGGTCCTACCCGGCCAACGAATGAGCATCGGCGACCTCAGGGATTCTTCGAAAATCCATCTCTTATCAAACCATCCATGCTCTCCCAAGTAAAACCCCTGATCGGAGGTGCAAACCACGATCGTGTTGTCAGCCAGTCCTTCTTGATCCAGAAATTCGAGGAATCTGCCAACGCTTTCGTCGACCGCTTTGACGCAACCTAAATAGTCGTGCATGTAGCGGTTGTACCGCCATCGCACGAGATCTTTGCCTTTCGGAGTCACTTTTCGATACGCCTCATTGCGAGGATCGTAATAAGCGTTCCAGTCCTTTAACTGCTCCGGCGTCATCCCTCCTGGAGTTGTCAATTTGACGTCCAAATTGGAGAAGGTTTTTTCGATTCCCATGTCATGATCGGCGACGGCTTTGCTGCGGCCAACGAAATCATCGAACAGTGTTTCCGGCTCTGGGTATTGTCGATCGTTGTCCCAGCCTAGATGCCTCAAGGCTGGGGACCATTCACGATGTGGGGCTTTGTGTTGGGCCATCAACAGAAATGGTTTTGTTTTGTCGCGATTCTTTAACCAATCCAGGGAAAGGTCGGTAATGACATCCGTCGTGTAACCGCTTTCCTTGACTTTTTCGCCATTCCGAATCATCGGCGGGTTATAGTAGATTCCTTGGCCAGGCAGGATGTGCCAATGATCAAATCCCACCGGATCGCTTCCCAGATGCCATTTGCCGATAACGGCCGTCGAATATCCCGATTGCTGAAGAATCTTGGCCATGGTCATTTGGGTACTATCGAATTTCGAATTCGAGTTGTTGTAGAAGCCGTTCATGTGGGAGTACTTGCCCGTCAAAATGGTCGCGCGGCTTGGCCCACAAATCGAATTGGTAACCAGACAGCGATCGAATCTCATTCCTTCGGCGGCGATTCGGTCCATATTCGGCGTTTCAAGTAGTTGCCGTTTTTCGCGGTAAGCGCTGATGGCTTGAAATGCCAGGTCGTCTGAGAAGATGAACAAGATGTTGGGAGGCTGCTTCTCGAACGCCGTAAGAGTGACGCCAAAGTTGGCGATACCGCCAAAACAAACCCAGAAAAGAATCAAGATTCGCACCATTGCATTGGTCTCCTTGCAATCGTTCACCAAATTGGAGAGGATCCACTGGTAATATATTAAACGCTGATGGCAGTTGTTGCTACGTGCGATTAATCCCGAGCCATAGGCGAAGGGGCCCCGAAAAGCGTTACAATCAAGCAGTAATCAAAACGACACTCCTTGCAATAAGGGAACAACATGCCGCTGATCGTTATGCCGTACAGCTTACTTTTCCTGCTCGCGTGGGTTTCTTTGGAAAGCCGGTTGAGCGCGTCCGACCCGGACCTCGTTTCAGAACTTGTCTTTCCCTTGAATCCGAAACACAATCACGCGCCCGGGATTATCGAATGTCCAAACGGGGACCTTTTTGTTTCCTGGTATCGTGGCGCCGGAGAACGTCAAGCCGACGACGTGGCAGTGTTTGCCGCCTGGAAGAAGCGCGGTGCTACCGAGTGGACGGAACCATTCGTTCTGGCGGACACACCCGGTTTTCCAGACTGCAATACCGCACTGTTCGTTGATCGCGACCAACAGCTTTGGTTGTTCTATCCGACGATTTTGGCGAACAGTTGGGAGTCTTGCCTCACAAATTTCAAGATCGCAAAACAATTCACTGCACCGGAGTCTCCTCGCTGGCATCGAGAAGCCATGATTTTGCTCAAGCCGGAAGACTTTGCGGACGAAGCACGCAAGAAACTTGACATGGAGTTGGCACCCTACCAAGACACACTTCCTCCGAAAACGGTCGAAAACCTTCGTGTCTTGCGCGAGCGACTTGGGGAAAAACTGTATCAGCGGCTAGGCTGGCAACCACGCTGCAAACCGACTCAACTGCCAAGTGGGAGAATCCTATTGCCGCTTTATACGGACACTTTCTCCATTTCCATCATGGCCATTACCGATGATAGCGGTAGCACCTGGCACGCTAGCAAGCCGCTCTTTGGCTTCGGTAATATCCAGCCGACGGTATTGCGTCGCGAAGACGGAACTCTAGTCGCCTACATGCGAGAAAATGGAGTACGAGGGAAGGTGCGAGTCTCTGAATCGAACGACGAAGGCGAAACTTGGGGGCCAGTGGGTGTGTGTGACTTGCCCAATCCCGGTGCAGGCGTGGACGGTATTCGGCTGACCACCGGCAAGTGGCTCCTGGTTTACAACGACACGACGAAAGGACGAAACCGACTTGCGGTTTCGCTCTCGAGCGACGAGGGGCGTACATGGCCTATAACACGGCATTTGGAAGATCAGCCCAGCGGATCGTTTCACTATCCGGCGGTAACCCAAGGAGCCGATGGTACTATTCATGCGATCTACAGTTACTTTGTCGAAGGCGGAAAGAGCATGAAGCACGCCGCGTTTACCGAGGCATGGCTAGGAGTAGCGCAAGGGCAAAAGTAGCTGCTATTAGGCCGTGCGACTTCTCTTAGGCAAGCGACAGATGGAAGTATCCCAACCCGAAGCGTAAGCGAGGGACAATTTCGCAGGTCCCTCACTTACCTTTCGCAGGTCTCTCACTTACATTTCGGGTTATGATTGGTTGTTTTCACATCGCCGCTCGCTTTAGAATGGCTTTCCCATGCCAACAGTTGATATTGCGAATCTATCTCGAAACTACGGTTCGCGACGCGGGATCTGCAATATCAATCTCACGATTGCGGAAGGAGAGATCTTTGGGTTTCTTGGTCCTAACGGTTCGGGTAAATCGACGACCATTCGGGTCTTGATGGGATTGTTAAAGGCTGATTCAGGCACTGCTCGAATTTTTGGTAAAGACTGCTGGAACGACGGTCCAGCGATACGACGCGATGTCGGTTACGTAGCCGGCGATGTGCGTCTTTATCCTTGGTTGACGGTACGTCTGGCTCTGTCCATGCTTTCGAAAATCAGGGGAATGAAGGATCTGCGTGCGTCAGGAATGGAACTAGTGGATAGCTTTCGGGTGGAGGCTGATCTTCCGTTCCGAAAAATGTCGCGGGGCAACCGACAGAAAGTGGCACTGTTGCTGGCACTGGCTCATTCACCGAAACTCATCGTTCTCGATGAGCCAACCTCAGGTCTCGACCCGTTGATGCAGGACACTCTCATGGCATGCCTTCGTGAATTGGCGACGAGGGGGCATACCGTTATGATCTCTAGCCACACAATCAGCGAAGTGGAAACGCTATGCGATCATATTGCGATCGTACGCGATGGTCGCATCGTCGAAGACTCGACCATCAGGCGTCTCCAAGCACAGGCGCCCAGGCAGGTCGTGATTACGCTTCGAGCGGATCAGCCGCTCGAAGCGGTGCAATGGCCTAACGACCTGTTGGTTTGCTATTTGCCACGAAAGAATGGAGAACATTTCCGATCGCGAACGACCACGCTTGTCCCATCCTCATGCCCGGACCGCACCTGTGTTTTGGAGTTGATTGGTTCGTCCGCATCCTTTATCGCTTGGGCGGCAGTCCAGAATTTTGCTGACATCATGATCGGGCCACCTTCGTTGGAAATGCTGTTTCGACCGTACTATCAATCGCACCGGGAGTCTGAGTGATGTTGGGACTGTTACAAAAAATCTGGGCAGAGGTTCGCTGGCCGGTGCTGTTTTTCAGTGTTGGACTGTGCGCTATTATGAGCCTCCTGACAGCTTTGCTTCCTAAGGTTTTAGGAAACATAGACTCGATGTTTGACAAGATGCCCATGATCCGACCTCTGTTGACTGCGCTGCTGGGCGTGGATCCAGGACAGCAGGTTTCGGCTCAACTATCGCAGGCGTTTCTCTGGGTACATCCCACCGTCCTGACCCTGGTTTGGGCTCACGAAGTCATGTACTGCTCTCGCATGCCAGCGGGGGAAGTGGATCGCGGGACCGCAGATTTTCTATTCTGTTTACCTGTATCACGTTGGCAATTATTCTTGGCCGAAACCATAGGTTGGCTTGTTTCCGGCACGTGTATCATCGTGTTTGGATACATGGGCCACTTGTTGACCTCGCTAACGATCCAGCCAGGCATGAGACTGTCGGTACTTCACTCCCTGATCGTGATCGTCAATCTTGGTGCCGTTTACCTTGCAGTTGGTAGTTTTTCATTTCTAGTCTCCGCACTGAGCAATCGCCGAGGACGTGCAATTGGCGTTGTTTTTACAGTGTTACTGGCATCGTTCCTCCTGAACTTCCTTGCTCAGTTTCAAGATTGGGCGAAATTCATCTCCCGTTGGTTGTCGGTGATGGAATACTATCGCCCTGCGATCATCATTCAAACAGGAGTCTTTCCGTGGTTTGATGTTGGAGCATTAACCACCATTTCGATTTTGATGTGGATCGCCAGCGGACTTGTGTTTCGGAATCGAAGCATCTGCACGGTTTGATTTGCAAATTGATTAACAAAAAGAAGAACTCCGGGTCATTTTTGCAAAAATTGCCTGGTCGCTTGCATACCGACAGCGTTATCAAATACACTTTCGTACTGTTGTTGGCAGTATTTTCAACAGAGTCAATTTCCTGGAGAATATGCGATGCGAATTCGGCTAATTGTTGGTTCCCTAGTTGCAGCAGTGGTTTTTGGGGGCGGCGTCATGGCTGTCAACAACAATCTAGTTGCACCAAAAACGGTCAAGGAAGTGATGAAGATTGCTCACAAAGATGGGCTTCTAAAGAAAGTTCAGGGCGGTTCAGCTTCCGACGAAGAAAAGAAACAGTTGCTCGACCTCTATATTGACATGCTTGAGGGTGAGCCAAAGAAAGGTGACAAAGCGGAGTTCAAAGCGATGACGAATGCACTGGTTGTCAGTGCCGCCAAAGTTGTGCTCGGCCGCGAAGGTGCAATGGACGAATTGAAAAAGACGTCTGATTGCATGGCTTGCCATTCGAAACATAAGTAAACGTCGACAACGCTGTGAAGCATTTTCACCAACAATTCGCTTAGGTTGAGCGGGAGCTTGCCTCCCCTCAACCTTGTTTTGGCGTCCTACGTAACAGCCCGCGAACCTCCGCTCACGCCTCGACCGCCTACGGCGGTCGAGGCGGGAGCGGAGGGCGGTGGTTAAGGTCTGAGCTGAACATTTAGTACGCCAAAACGGCGTCCGTCGGAGTCAAGCTCTGATCGGACAAGAATGCTTCACAGCGTTGCTCCCTCGACAGAGAGAGGGAGGGTGACCAAACCGAACGATCTCCGGAGGCAGGGTGACTATGCGGCTTGAACGGTGGTGATTAGCGAAAAGTGTCTTTTCGAAGCCACTACCTACTTACTTCGATTTGCTGGAATGGTAATATGGACATTGCTAAACATCCCTTTTTCCAGAACATCTGGGTTGTGGGAACAAACGTAGAGCCCAACATAAACTTCGTCCCCTAAATCCAAATCGATACCTTCGACGCTTTGCAAAGCTTCGCCTGCGTCAGCGACGGCCATCGAAATCTTAGTTCCCATGCGTGCGAGTTGCACGACATTGGGTCCTTTGACAGTCGATTGAACTTGTTCAGTGATTCCATCTTGCGCCCTCCGAAATTGCAATGAAGTCAATCCATCGCCATGGACAGCCGAATCCGCGTAAGCCGAATCGGTATCTAAGCTTCTGCGAATGATCCAGCCCAGCTTGCGATGCGGATCTACTCCTTCACCGATGAGTTTCATCTGCGCGTCTAAGACAAAATCTCCTTTGAGTTTCTTCCAAACCATGTGAAACTCGTCTTTGCTTGCCCACATATTCGTGCCTGATCCAGCAATCTCGTACGATTGAGTTGCGGTATCGAATGATGCAGAACCTGGCTTGCGGACGCCTCCGACATCGGATGCCTTTTCAAATTCGCCGATAGGACTTAACACAGCGACCGGCTTGTCGATCACGCGTTCGGCACGCCAAGGTGTATCGCGAGGTGTTCCATTGAATTCGGACATATTCCAACCCACGATCGCTTTGTCAGCGACAATTCCCTGATAAGTGGTTTTCATTTTTTGGTTGCGGAATTCTCGAATTACATCGAAGATTAGTTTGTTACCGATGATTTGGACGTTTTCGATTTTAGTGGTGGAGGATTGTGTTTCACCGTTTAAGTTCGAGGAGCTTGTAAGACTGCCGGACAGCGCCGCTAGGGTACCCTCGATAGTCAGGGATTCGGTTCGGCGCATTCGGTTGTTATTGGTTTCCCATTTCCATGTCCCTATTGGACTAATCGTGGACTTTTCATCGTAATTCGGGAATGGATCGACGATGACCGGTTTTCGTTGTCTAGCTAGTTCGACAATCTTCTCTGCCGGTGCGGAGTTGACACCTGGATAGTCTCGCCAAATCCATTGCAGCATTTCGGGGAGAATGGCACCACCGTGGTCGTCGGAATGGCCACCTTCGCCAAAGACGTAAGCCATGTCATACTTCTTTTCGTTGCATGCAGCCACCATGGCTTGATTTTGCAAATGCCAATCGCGATCGAGATCGTTCGGGCTCCGCAGGTCGTTGACACCGTCTTGCAAGAAGATGCGAATCGGCTTTGGGGCTGCATCGCGGACCAATTGTGGATAAACATGCCCGCCGTGAATGTTAGTAAAACTACCGATGAAGCTAATGACGTTTCGAAACTGATCCGGGCGATGCCAAGCGACGGTGAACGCACAGATGCCACCGCTGCTTGAACCGCCGATAGCCCGGCCTTTTGGGTCGGTGGTGAGGTTGTACTTGGACGCTACTTCCGGCAGGATTTCATCGACGAGCATTCTGGCGTATTTATCGTCCAGCACGTCGTATTCACGGTCTCGATTGTCTGGGTTGCCGGTTCCAATGCTTTCAGGGAAGTCCACGCCGCGTTGGCCTGGGGTAATGTAGATTCCGATCGTGACTGGGATACGTTTCTGTGCGATCAAGTTTTCGAGTACTTGTGGCACACGCATCACTCCGTTTGGGTTAATCGCTCGCGCACCGTCCTGAAAAACCAGAACACACGCGGGTTGCTTAGAATCGTATTGCGATGGAACCGAAATCCAAAACTTGCGGACCGTGTTCTCAATGATTTTACTTTGAAAAAGGAATGGGCCGAGAAGTTGCCCCTCTGGAACATCGGTTTGCTTTTTGGCGAATTCGCCAAGTTCGTAGCGAACCTGCGGTTGAGGTTCACGCCGATTCGACGAGTCCTGCCCGAAGGCGTTGCAACAAGTAAAGAGCGAAACGAAAAAAAGACCAAGGGTAAGCCGCGGAAATTTCATAATTCGCATCTAAGGGTGTCGGAGGTCATGGAGTTCAGAGTAGCTGGTTTCGTAAATTATATTGTTGGCCGCTTACAACGGCAATTTTTTGATTCTACCGGACAAGCCAAGCGAGCTTGGACACGGCACTAACGAATTTGGTATTATTGTTGCATTCCTTACCAAGCACGCGGAATTTCAATTCAAGTTCACCGATCTTCGGAGTGTTTATGATGAAGTCCAACGGCATTCTCGCGGTTTTGCTTGCGCTGTCCGGTTCTCTAATCTATCCTGGAATTGCTGAAAACAATCAGGCAACCCAACGGCCTAGTGATGCCACTCCCGAATCAACAGATGGAATCGATCTCTATGTTTCGCTCGCCGGCAGCGATGAGAATCCCGGCACAAAGCAATTGCCCTTCGCAACGATCGCTAAAGCTCGCAATGCGATCCGAGGACGTGCGCCAAGCAACGGCACCATCAGGGTCATCATCAGCGGTGGAGTCCACTACCTTTCTGAGACACTTATCCTCGACGCAAGGGATTCCGGAACCGAGGAGAATCCAATTACTTACGAAGCGCTACCGAACGAAGAGGTCGTGATCAGCGGCGGCTCGAAACTGAAGTTGAACTGGGAACCGTTCCGTGACGGGATCATGCAGGCGACGGTCCCTAGTGATTTTTCGGCCGACCAGATTTTCGTCAACGGCCAGCGTCAGCAAATGGCTCGCTATCCGAATTTCGATCCAGCGGTTCGCCATTTCAACGGTTATGCGCCCGATGCTTTTAGCAACGAACGTGCAGCCAAGTACAGCGATCCGTCAGGTGGTTTTATGCATGTGATGCACAACGCCGAATGGGGCGATTATCACTACCTAGTCTCCGGCAAAAGCAACAATGGGGCGCTTACTTACGAAGGTGGGTGGCAAAACAATCGTCAGGGGCCGATGCATCGCAACTTTCGATTCATCGAGAATGTCTTTGAAGAGTTGGACACAGCTGGCGAGTGGTTTCACAACCCTAAGACCGCGACTCTTTATTTCTTTCCGCCAGGCGGTGTCGATATGAAGTCGGCTACGCTTGAAGCGGTGAGGCTAAAGCATCTTGTTGAGCTTCGCGGTTCACAAGATAAACCAGTCCGGTTCATCAGGTTGAAGGGACTTACTTTTCGACACGCTTCACGGACATTTATGGAAAACAAAGAACCACTGCTCCGGAGCGATTGGACGACCTACCGCGGCGGGGCAATTGTTTTCTCTGGTGCGGAAGACTGTGAGCTTGATGATTGCACGATGGATCAAGTGGGCGGGAATGCTATCTTTGTGGATAAGTACAACCGACGGATCACCGTTCGTCATTCTCAGATTGCACAAGCAGGTGGGAATGGAATAGCTTTTGTGGGGGATCCCGACGCCGTTCGGAGTCCGCTGTTCGAATACCGACAAGTCCAGGATTTGGAAAAAATCGATCGAACGCCAGGCCCGAAATCGGATAATTATCCAGCAGAGTGTTTGGTAGAAGACTGCCTCATCTGGCAAACCGGACGATTTGAAAAACAGACTTCGCCAGTGCAAATTGCCATGTCGATGGGTATTACGATCCGGCATTGTTCGATCTACGATGTGCCGCGGGCTGGTATCAATATTGGTGACGGCACTTGGGGTGGACACGTGGTTGAGTTTTGCGATGTGTTTGATACGGTCAAAGAGACCGGCGATCACGGCTCCTTCAACTCATGGGGCCGCGATCGCTACTGGCGCCCCAACATTCAGGAGGTGGATGCCTTGGTGAAGAATGCTCCCGAATTGCCCTATTTGGATATGATCAAACCGACGATTTTGCGCAACAACAGATGGCGATGCGATCACGGATGGGATATCGACCTCGACGATGGTTCGAGCCGCTATGAACTCTATAACAATCTTTGTCTGAACGGTGGCATCAAGCTTCGCGAAGGCTATGGGAGGCGAGTTGAAAACAACATCATGGTGGGCAATTCATTTCATCCGCATGTTTGGTACAAAGATAGTCAGGATATCTTTCGAAGCAATATCGTCTTCAAGCAGTATCAACCGATTCGGGTCGCAAAGCCTTGGGGTAAAGAGATCGACTTCAATTTATTGAATGAATCGGGGAAATCGGTCGAGACTATTGCGACGACTCTTCAAGAGCAAAGCGGTCGAGATGGGAATTCTCTGATTGGAGATGCGATGTTTGTCGATCCGTCGGTTGGCGACTATCGATTGAAAGAGAACTCACCGGCTTTGAAGTTAGGTTTCCAGAATTTCCCGATGGATCAATTCGGTGTTACGACTACGAAACTGAAAGCGATTGCAAGGACACCTATTCTCCCAGGGGCAACTCAAGACGGAACCCGTTTGAGAGTTAGGGACGAACGAGTTCGACATTGGAGGGGTGCCAAGGTCAAGAACATTGTTAGCCTGGGTGAACGATCGGCGGCCGGTTTGCCGTCCGATTCCGGAGTACTGCTCATTGAAGTTGAACCTGAAGGCGTTGCGGCAAAAGCGGGTTTGAAAGTTGGCGATGTGATTCTCAAGGCAAGCAACACGGATACTAACTCAGTCGCAGACCTTCTGAAAGCTGATTCCTCCGACGCCGAAAAACCGCTGAAACTGGAAATTTGGCGAATGCAACAGCGGGTTACTTTGGAACTCACAAATCGTTAGGAGGCAATGGCTGGTTCTTGAATCCGAATCCATATATGGACCAATCCGTACAATAAGTGCCTGGCACCTATTGACTTGGAGCTCTACTTACGCAACTGCATCAATGTCATGCCCTTGATCATGACATTCCCACGAAACTGTCGCCAGTCCTCCGCATTCGTTCTGTTGCAGAGTGCCGCAAGCGCCAGAAGTATCAAACCAGTTTTTCTTAAGAGAATAACTGTTTTTTCGGTTTGGGTTCGTGAATTAATTTTGTCCAGAATGAGGTTCAGTTGGTGACATTGTCGTGGCCGACGCTGCTAGCGTCGGTGCGGATGCTGGCAGCATCCGCCACGATCTAACGAAAAAGCCCTGGGATTCACAAGGAAAACCAGGGCTTCCGTAAGCGAGGTCGACGGGGGTCGAACCCGCAACCTCCGGATCGACAGTCCGGTGCTCTAACCAATTGAGCTACAACCCCATCGCTTAGTCAGGATTATATACCTCGCGACGCTACCCGCAAGCGTACTTGCTATCCGCGTCACTATTTTCCGTCGAATCGACCCGACAACTGTCCAAGATCCCCGTTTTTTCGGAAGAATCGGTATGTCCGACTCTCTGCATCGGGAAAGTTCAGAAGCGAATCCAGCATCGTTTGCTTCGTCGTTTCAAAAACCTAGATTTCCTGGCTGTGTTCTTGCACAACCTTAATAAAACACCAGCTCTGTCATATCCCATCGCGTGTACTTGAAAACGAGACCATGCAACTCATCACCAACCTCTTCTCCCAAATCACCCGCGGTATCTGCTACAGCGTGGAGCATATGTCTGTCATGCAATGGGGAATCATAGGCACAATGTCCGTCGTGGTGGGGTTCATGTGCCTTAGAACTACGAAGTTCTAGGAGTCTGAAAACAAAGCTGGCCGATGGCAAACCACCGGCCAGCGCTTGTTTTTTCCTCCGACCGTCAGGCGGCACGACACGGAGCCGCTGCGAGACTGGCGTAAATCAAGCGTGCTACTGCACTGCCCTTGGCGATCTAGGCCACCGCATAATGATGGTCCCTCAGCCGGAAAAACGACCGGAGGCATTTGTTGCAAACTGTTTCCGGTTTGCACACCTGAACTATAGGCAACAGTTCGTAAGATGGAAAGATTGATTGACCGGAAAATCCTCGGCGGACTCGAACCACTCTTTTGTTTGCCCCTTCACGCTCCTAAACCTTGCAAACCGCAACGCATTTTCGCTCCTAGGCTGTGAATTTATTCGCAAGGGGCCCACCATCGTGTGGCACGTCCCTGAGTTTACGAAGGGCGCCGTGGGTCGTTAGTACCATTTGTCACAGTTCCCACGACCACGCTTCGCTTTGGGCGTGCCACACGCAATTGTCGCCTTTCGCTCCGAGGATGTGAAATTATCAAAAACGTCCATTGTCTGTGGCTGAGCGAGGCCCCTCGCTCAGGTTTTGCAGGAACCCAACGTGCGAAAGGCCTCGCTCGTCTACAAGTACTCTTCGCTCCAAGGCAGGGACAATGCTAGTTTCATGTGACAATGATGAACTTTTAGCGGTTATCGCCTCGATGTCGGTGCTGCCAAAAAGCGGGATTTAGCAAAGCTTCTGGCGAACTCGACTTTGATGAAATGCCGCCGTAAGTAGAATGAATAGCAATTGATTTGTTGGATTCAAGTATAGGAAATCGAATGGTTACTCGGGCACAATCGGACACTGAAGGACTTTTGCGGGAATTGATGGAGCGACGCGTTTTGCTTCTCGACGGCTCCATGGGCGCCCTTATACTGCAAAAGAAACTGCCGGAATCAGCCGTTCGGGGAGAGCGATTCAAGGATCATCCCGCTGACGTATCCCGGGCGACAGACGTATTGGTGTTGACACAACCCGACATGATACGAAGCATGCATGCGGAGTATTTGAATGCCGGATCGGATATCATTGAGTCTAATACTTTTAACGCCAGCTTGATTGGATTGGCGGAAAATAGGTTGTCGGAATTTGCGTACGAGATTTCGAAAGTTGGAGCAGAAGTTGCGAGGTCTGCTGTCGAAGCGCACTTGAAAAGGGATCCATCCAAGCCTCGCTTTGTTGCTGGGAGTATCGGCCCAACAGCGGTTCAGCTTTCGATGAATTCTAAAGGAGACCCCGCAACTCGACCCTATAGCTTCGAGCAAATGGTTGCAAGCTATGAGGTGAATGTGAACGGACTACTCGATGGTGGTGTGGATATACTGCTCCCAGAGACTTCCTTCGATACGCTCAATTTCAAGGCTTGCTTACTAGCTATCGAAAATGTCTTTTTGCAAAGGGGAAGACGTTGGCCCACGATGTTGTCAGCCACGGTGTTCCCGGGCGGAGCAACGCTTACAGGCCAACAGATTGAAGCCTTCTGGATTGCGGTTTCTCACTTCCCGATGCTGAGTGTCGGACTCAACTGCGGATTAGGGGGTGACATGATGCGTCCCTACTTGGAACGCTTAGCCAATATATCTGATGCAGCAATCAGTTGTTATCCGAATGCTGGATTGCCAAACGCGATGGGTGAGTTTGACGAAGCCCCATCGAGGACAGCCAGCTTAATTCGAGATTTTGCTACCCAAGGTTGGGTAAATATTGTCGGGGGATGCTGCGGAACAACGCCAGCTCACATCAAAGCAGTCGGTGAGGCAGTTGCCGGTATCGCTCCGCGAAAGTCACGCGTTCGTAATCGATCAACTCAATTCTCAGGCAACGAACCATTCGTCTTCCGAGAAAACAACCCGTTCGTTATGGTCGGTGAACGCACCAACGTAACCGGCTCCAAGAAATTTGCCCGACTCATCAAAGAAGGCAAGTTCGAGGACGCGATTCGTGTCGCCAAGACGCAGGTCGAAGGTGGCGCTAACGTGATCGACGTCAATATGGACGAAGGAATGCTCGACGGCGCCGCGGCTATGAGCACTTTCCTCAACCTCATTGCAACCGAATCCGAAATCGCCAAAGTGCCACTGATGATCGATAGCTCCAAGTGGGAAATACTCCAAGTGGGCATTCGGCATTCACCCGGCAAGCCGATCGTCAACTCCATCAGCCTTAAGGAAGGCGAAGAAGAGTTTCTCAAGAAGGCCAAGTTCATCCACCAACACGGGGCTGCCGTCGTCGTTATGGCATTCGATGAACAAGGCCAAGCGGCTGACTACGAAAACAAAGTGCGTATCTGCAAACGCGCTTACAAACTCCTCACGGAAAATGGATTCCCGGCCGAAGACATCGTGTTCGACCCGAACATCCTCACCGTCGGAACGGGATTGCCGGAACACGCCAACTACGCAGTCGATTATATCGAAGCGGTTCGCACCATCAAAAAAGAATGCCCCGGCGCAAGAACCAGCGGTGGTGTTAGCAACGTCTCCTTCTCCTTCCGAGGAAACAACACCGTTCGCGAATCGATGAACGCCGTCTTCTTGTACCACGCCATCAAGGCTGGACTCGATATGGGGATCGTCAACCCGGAAATGCTCGAGGTCTACGACGAGATCGAACCGGAACTGCGCGATCGGGTAGAAGACGTATTGCTCAATCGGCGCCCTGATGCAACCGAACGCCTCATCGACTTCGCCGAAACCGTCAAAGCCAAAGACAAGGCTCCAGTCAAGGTCGACGCTTGGCGTGAATTACCTGTAGAAGAACGCCTCAAGCACGCCCTGCTCAAAGGAATCTCCGACCACATCGCCACCGACACCGAAGAAGCCCGAGCGAAATACGGTCGCCCCCTGAAGGTGATCGAAGGTCCACTCATGGACGCGATGAATCTCATCGGCGATTTGTTTGGACAAGGCAAGATGTTCCTGCCTCAGGTCGTTAAATCGGCTGCGGTCATGAAAAAAAGCGTAGCCTATTTAACCCCGTTCATGGAGGAAGAAAAGAAGTTAGCTGGCAAGACGGGTGGTCACACGAGCCGCGGAAAAGTTCTGCTGGCAACCGTCAAAGGGGACGTGCACGACATCGGCAAAAACATTGTAGGGACCGTGCTGGCTTGCAATGATTTCGAAGTTATTGACTTGGGAGTCTTGGTTCCCTGCGAAAAAATCTTGGCCGAAGCCAAGAAACACGGAGCACAAGTTATCGGTCTATCCGGACTCATTACCCCTTCGTTGGATGAAATGGTTCATGTCGCCAAGGAAATGCAGCGCGAGGGATTCACGATTCCGCTTTTGATCGGCGGTGCAACGACGAGTTCCAAGCACACGGCCGTAAAAATCGCCCAGCACTACCAACATGAGGTCGTCCACGTCCTCGATGCATCGCGCAGCGTCCCTGTCGTCGAGAAGCTCGTCAATCCAGACTCACGCAAGAATTTCGGTATCGAAATCAAGGCAAAGCAAGATGACGAACGGGCAAGTTTCGCCATGAGGCGTGATCGCAAATTCGCGGACTTCGCAGATGCAAAGAAGCGAAAATTCGTAATCGACTGGGATACTTACAAAGCCCCCCATCCGAAATTCTTGGGTGTTCGCGACGTCGAAGTCAGTGTTGCGGATCTTCGACCGTACATCGATTGGTCTCCGTTTTTCATGACTTGGGAACTGAAGGGCAAGTATCCCAAAATATTTGAAGACAGTTTTGTCGGCGAGATTGCCAAGGAGTTGTACGACGACGCGCAAGCCGTGCTCGATAGTTTCGAAAAGGATCCTTCGATTTTGTTGAAAGGGGTCTACGGATTCTTTCCGGCCAAGAGTCTTGGTGACACTATCGTTCTCTTCTCCGACGACTCTCAGTCCGTGGAGATTGCCCGCTTTGAGATGTTGCGACAGCAATGGGAACGAGTTGGCCAAAGCTCTTTCCGCAGCTTAGCAGACTACGTTTCGCCGAATGGCAAACCGGACTACATCGGGGCCTTTGCCATCACCGCGGGTCATGGAGTGGATGAAATTGCCAAAAAACTGAGAGCCGAAATGGAAGATGGGAAATCGATTCTCGTTCAAGCCTGTGCGGACCGACTTGCAGAAGCATTTGCCGAAATGCTTCATCAACGCGTTCGAAGCGAATGGGGCATCCAAGAAAACCTATCCAACGAAGATCTCATCGAAGAAAAATACCAGGGCATAAGACCAGCGGCAGGCTATCCCTCGTGTCCGGATCACACCGAAAAGGCTACTCTTTGGAAACTGCTCGATGTCGAAAAACGGGCAGGTATTAGTTTGACTGAAAGCTATGCCATGTGGCCAGCAGCTTCGGTCAGCGGCTTGTATTTTTCGAATCCGGAAGCTCGGTACTTTGCGGTGGATCAAATCACTCGCGACCAGGTAGAGGATTACGCCAAACGGAAGAGTTGGCCGTTGTCGACTGCTGAGCGTTGGCTAGCTCCGAATCTCGGTTACGACGCGTAAGCGTCTGCGCTGAGTGCTGTTCATTTAGGTTGAGCGGGAGCTGGCCTCCCCTCAACCTTGTTTTGGCGTCCTACGCAATGCATGCTAACCGCCGTACACCTCTCCTGCCTCGACCGCCTAAGGCGGTCGAGGCGGGAGAGGTGTACGGTCATTTACGGCCCTAGCCGAACATTTAGTACGCCAAAACGGCGTCCGTCGGAGGCAAGCTCCGATCGGACGATAGTGCTTCTCGGCGTTGGCCCTATCAGAATTATTGTACTGCGACCTTGCCCAGGCCGTTGGCCTGGGTAAGGCAAACCGTTGACCCTTTGGGCCAACTCAAAATTCGCACTGACTCCGACGGGCAACATGACTCCGACGGGTAACTTAACGCGGACGAGCTACAAAACGCCGACGGGCTACATATTCAGCAGCGAAGCAGCATTACCGAACAAAATCCGTTCGCGATCCGATTGGTTGATCGAGAGTGTTTCTAACAGAAAGCCATCCATGTCTTTCAAGGTTGAAGCGGAACCGGCAAGGTATCCATGATCGCGATTTCGAGTCCTTCGCGACGGTTCGACTAGGATGTTTTGATTACCGATGGTGTATTCGCCCGGCGGCATTCCGGCAGCGCTCATGGAGTCGCTGATGATGATGCTTCGTTCGTATCCAATTATCTTTAGCCAGGACTTGAGCAGCCAACCCGGCAAATGGATGCCGTCCGCAATCAACGTGATGGTGAGTCTGTCACGCAACGCCAATACCCGTTGAATAATGTTGTCGTGACGTTCGACTTGATGGACACAGCCATTACCAAGATGTGTATAACCCACCAAGCCATTATCGATCGCGCGCGCCAATGTTTCGAAACTTGCGTCCGAATGACCCGCAAAAACGAGCGTGTTTTCCGAACATAGTCGTTGAATTATCCGACAATCAGGATCTTGTTCGGGCGCAAGGGTCATCAATCGAATCCAACCGTTTCCAGCATTGAGCAAACGCATGGTGTCACGTTCGTTTGCTGGCTGGATGTGTTTGGGAGGATGAGTGCCGTAGTAGCCGGATTGATTGGATAAGAACGGGCCTTCCACGTGTATACCCCTTACCCATTTGCCCAATTCCGGCTTGGACTCAAGGATTCGAACTACACCTTGAATACGGCGGCACATTGCATCGATCGAGTCGGTGATAATGGTCACCAAAAAACCTGCAACACCCGACTCTTGCAGTCTATCGCATGCGAACTCAAAGCCTTCGCTGGTCAACGCATCGTCGTTAAAATCAATGCCGTAAGCTCCATTGACTTGTAGATCCAAATACTTCATTTCAATACTCTAAATGCGTTCGGCTTGGCTTAGGCTAATTGGGCTCAATTTTTCGGCGCTGGATTCGTCTAAGACCAGCGTTACATCGGAATGATTCCGAAGGATCGACGCAGGAACATTGGGGGTGATGGGTCCATCGACCGATAAGGCGACGGCATCGGCCTTGCGTCCATCAGGGACGCTGCAAATGATTTTTCGAGATTGGAGTATTGCAGGGATCGTCATGCTGATGGCTCGAGTCGGGCAATCCTCTAGACGCGGAAACCAGCCTTCACCCACCTGCTGACGTCGGCAAGCTTCGTCGAGTGTGACGACATGGTAGATTTCCGAGGTATGGAAATCCGCTGGCGGATCGTTGAACGCGAGGTGGCCATTTTCACCGATGCCAATCATTGCCAGATCGATCGGCGCTTGAGACCAAAGTCTAGAAGCTTCGGCAACCACTTCTTCGCAACGGATCTTTCCATTCAAAAAGTGGAACGAACCGATCGGGACTTTGTCGACGAATCGAGCGACAAGATAGCCGCAAAAACTGGCTGGATGCGTACGATCCAATCCCAAGTATTCGTCCAAGTGAAAGCCATCCACGTGCGACCAGTCGATGCCTTGAGCCTTGGTTAATTGTTCCAGAACCTCAAATTGACTTGATCCTGTCGCGACAACAATTCTGGCTCTTGGTTGAGTTTTGAGCAATTCGCGAATGTGTTCTGCGGCAAGGGCAGCGGAAAAATTCCCTAATCCTTCACGATCTCGCGCGATCTTTACAAACACGGTTAAGCTCCATTTGGGCACAGTTATTGCGTAGATTTGGACAGATTGACCCAGCATAGAGTTTTTCTAGAAATCTGGAGATGGCTAGTCTGGAAATTCATGAGTCAAATTGTGTAAAGATTGCTTTCTGGCGTGAAAAATTCCTTTGGCGTTTGACAAAGAGGTTTTCTACGCAATAATGTCGTCCTGACGATTTCCTATTATGGAGAAAACAACAATGTCAAGTTCGGTGCGTTTCGCCAAAGTTTGCCCAACTTGTGGGAGAACTTTGCAAATACCGGTCGAGTTATTGGGTAGGGATGTTTGCTGTCACGGATGTGGTGCTAATTTCAAGGCAAGTGCATCGGACGAAGCAGGACTCAGAAATGTTGAGGATATCGACCAGCGAGTAGACAGGCTAATTCAGCTAGCCGACAAACAGCTTCAGCACTTTTCTCCGGTCAGTTTTTCAGAGCTTTCCTAGTGGTGACAGTGAATTCATTGTATCGATCCATTGTTCGGGAGTGGGAGGCTCCTGCCGAACCAATGCGGCGTCAACTCGGCAGGAGCATCGTTCTCCCGTTTTTTTCAAACTGAGATTGCGGGAATGTTTGCAGGTTTGGTGCTGTCGCCTTGCCGCATTAACAGCGTTCATCGCTTCCTATCGGTAACATCTTGAAAATCGGTATATACTGTCATGCCCTGACAAGCCTGATTGAGAAAACGCGACCGATTTGATGACCACCCAAAGCTCCGATTCCCCCGAACCCCTCGAAGCCGTTGTGGTTTCAATGACGCCATTGGAGCGATTCGAAGAGTACTTGCAAAGCAAAAGTCTTAGAAACACAGAGCAGCGCAAGTATCTGATCGAGCAAGTCTTCAATCGGCATGAGCATTTTGACGCCGATCAGTTGATGGAGCACCTGCCGTCCAAGGGAGAGCCCAATTACGTCTCTAGGCCTACGGTTTACCGCACTTTGCGAGAGTTTACCGATGCTGGTTTGTTGAATCGATTTGAATTGGACGGACGAAGTGTCTACGAACACGACTACGGTTACCCCCAGCACGATCATTTGTATTGCACTAAATGCAGGAAGTTGATTGAGTTCACGAGCCACGATATTTTGCAAATAAGGGAAGCCGTTGCAAAGCAGCACCGATTTCGGGCTCGCAATCATCGTTTTATTATTGAGGGCACCTGCGACGAATGCGCGAAACAGCGTTCAAAAGGTCGTCGGCAGGATCGTGTTTAGTCTGTTGGGGATTGGGCTCAACTCCCTTTCCGTCTAAAATTCTCTTACCTGCGGCTAAGCCAAACCGTCTGCCGCGTTTGTTTTCAACGAAAGTGAAGTAAGGAATGTCGGATCGAAAAGGAAGCGCCTTCGCGGGGGTCGGCGTTGCGATTGTTACTCCATTTAAGGATGGAAAACTAGATGTCGCGAGACTCAAGGCGCAGATTGAGTTCCAGATCGCGTCTGGCATCCACTTTTTAGTTCCAGTCGGAACCACGGGCGAATCGCCTACATTGACGCACGAGGAGCATGAACGCGTTATTAGCGAAGTGATTCAGTTGGCTTCTGGTCGATGCAAAGTCATGGCTGGGACTGGTTCGAATTGTACGGCGGAAGCGCTACGATTGACGCGCTGGGCGGAAAAGGAAGGGGCGGACGCATCGTTGCAAGTCTCTCCGTACTACAACAAGCCAACTCAGAAAGGATTCTACGAACACTTCAAAGCGATAGCCGAAGACATAGGCATTCCACATTGCGTGTACAACATTCCAGGACGATCCGCGAAAAACATTGAGCCTGAAACGATCGCCAGGCTATCCGAACTCCCCAACATTACCATGGTCAAAGAAGCGACCGGCTCGCTGGACCAATGCTCGCAGATTTTGAACTCTACCAATTTGACGGTTCTTAGCGGCGACGACTCGCTTACGCTACCGATGATGAGCATCGGAGCTCAAGGGGTTATTTCGGTAGCCGCTAACATCGTGCCAAAAGATCTGCTTGAAATGGTTGCGCTAGGTCTTCAAGGGAACTTTGCAGCCGCATCGAAATTGCACCATAAGCTGTTTCCGCTATGCCGTGACATGCTCTCGCTGGCCACCAACCCGATACCGCTCAAGGGTGCAATGAAATTGCTTGGACGCGACACCGGCGAACTGCGTTTGCCGATGACCGAGTTGGAAGACTTCGAGTTCGAAAAGCTACGAAAAACCCTCACGACCTATGGGCTGCTTTAGTTCCGACTCGTACCAGTCTCTGGCCGATGCGGCCTGCATTCATGCATGGGAGTATTTCAACATACGCATCAGCCTGAACAGCGACGTCAGCTCGTTCGCTCAGGTTGATAAAGTTCTCGACGCATGTAGGTGCCGTCGCACTTCCTTCGTATTGAGTACTTCGGGATTTGACAGAATGCGATAAACCTCCGTTCAGAGCCGCTCAACTCTGCGCGAACTTATAGTTTTTCACCCACAAATTCTGCTGACGAGCCGCAATTTGGGAGATCGAGACGCTATGGTAGGGCGCAAATGTTTTGGCTGGTGCCTTTAAGCGTTGGACTGGTCTCAGGTACAACCGTCGATTTCCAATGTCCCAGTTTGAATAGCACATGATCCCATAGTGGGGAATGCGATTACGCGGAAAGCGACCCAGCGCCTAACTGATTTACAAAGATAGAATGAACGATCTGAAGCTTCTGCATTTCTTCGTCCTTTGGCTTTCGAGGGAGCCGGATCGCTAGACCCTCTTCTGCAAATTCAATCGTCTCGATTAGGGTACCTAAACCGCTCTGATCAAAGAACTGGCATACACTTCGACTGCGGCTTCAGCACTTGGAGCTAACGTTGTTGGCATGACTAACGGATTGCAAACTCACATCCTTCGGTTCACTGGCTTTGCCCAAAGATTCTGGTATAACCCCAGACTCTATTGGGCACGCCAGTCGCACCCAGAGCCAAAATGTGCAACATCAAAATAGATTTACGCCCCGTCGCGATATTAGATACTTTCCCGCTGGTAGAGCGCGATGCGAATCGAAAGCCGGCACCAAGTACGGACCGCGTTTTATCCGCCTACACTCCAGCCTCAAACCCAACTCCCGTACAGCCCGTAGTTCCCTTGCAGACTCCAAAAAGTTCTCCAATGCGTTCACCGAAGTCCTCGAGCTCGGCTGCGCGGGCTTCAACAATACCTTTATTGCCTTTGTATTGGTTTTTAGGTGGATGTGCTGGAGGTTCTGCCCTGGGAGGATTGGTCCTCATCATCATTTGGCTTGGCTCCGCAGATCGTAGCAATGGCGTTTCGAATAATCCTCAAAACTCAGCCAAATCGGTGGATGCTGCGCCGGTCCAATCGGTCGACGCTTCGTCGGTCAATGAGATCTCTGACAAGCTCAAGCGGATCGGGCGTGCGTTTCACAATTTTAACGACATCAATCGAATTTTTGCATTCCTCAGGCTCCGTGACCTGGAAGTGGTCGATCCCACTCGGAACCCGCCTCCTACAAGTTTGTCATGGCGCGTTCATTTGTTGCCATATTTAGACCATAAACCGCTCTACGATAGTTTTCATTTGGACGAAGCTTGGGACAGTGCGCACAACCTGACTTTGTTGAACAAGATGCCCGAGGTCTATCGCATTGATTCGAGCGATGCAACTACAACTCGATTTCAAGTAATCACTGGCCCGAATGCGTTATTTGGAAGACCCACGCCTCCACGATTAGGGGATGTCGTCGACGGTCCTACTCATACGATCCTTGCAATTGTGGTTGGCTCGGATCGTGCGATCGCATGGACCAAGCCAGACGAGCTAACACTCGACCCGAGCCAACCTATCGCTTCTCTTGGTAGCCTACCAGACAAACTGATTAAGTGTGTCATGTTCGATGCAAACCCGCTCATCATTCGCGACGACATAGATCCAGCAAGCTTCTTTGCGCTTTCGACACCCAACGGTAAGGAAATCGTGGACGCCGAGACTCTGCGACGCCAGTTCAAGGAGGGAGGCACAAACGCCTTGGCAAAGCAAGCGGGCACTTTGGCTGCATCGAAAACAAATGAAGCCGGGACACAGGCCGCACCTTCGGGTTCTCCCACAGAGCTGCTGGCCATCATGGCCGGGCGCATGAATAAGCTAAAGGAAGTAGTCCTGGCGATGCACAATTATCATGATACGTTCCGTCAGTTGCCGCTTTCCGAAAACTCTGCCAATTTCGATTCGAAAGGCAAACCATTTTTGAGCTGGCGAGTTCACTTGCTTCCCTTCCTCAATCAGCAGCCTCTCTATTCCCAGTTTAAAATGGGGGAGCCTTGGGACAGCCCACACAACAAGGCGCTAATCGATAAAATGCCGGAGGTCTTCCGCGATGCAACGGATACAGCGGATACCGTGAAAACACGCGTCGTAACCATCACTGGACCTCAGACTCTATTTCCCAGTTATAAAGGTCCAAAAATTCACCAAATTCCGGACGGTTCAGCCACAACGCTGCTAATCGCTTTTTGCGGAACGGACAAAGCCGTAATTTGGACTCAACCAGAGGACGTTACTTTTGATCCAAGTGCTCCGCTGGCTTGTCTCGGCAAGTTGGCAGAGCCAGCAATTTTTTATGCGCGAGTCGATGGGGCTGTTAACGTATTGCAAACTACTATCCCGCCAGACTTGTTCAAAGCCATCGTCACCCCCAAAGGCGGAGAGATCATTCCGACCAATTTTGACAGTTATCGGATTCGTTAAGACGTTGCAAAAGGCGACAACGTGCGAATGCATTAATGATCGTTGGATGCTAAACATCTGCGCAGTCGGCCTGAGCAGAAGATCAACTGCAGACGCTCCCAATAAGTAATCAACCCAACGACCACATCAAGACCTAGAAAGTTACTTACAGCGATGCCGATCCCAATCGTATGCCCGAAAGGACATAAATTGTCTGCGCAAGACAATTTAGCTGGTAAACAGGTTAGGTGCCCTAAATGCGGCTCACCGATCCGAATACCAGCTCCCAGTGATCTGGTCGAAAAAATTCCAGAAGCACAGCCAGCCCCGAACCGCGAAATGGCAGACCTTGCGAATATCGACTTGAGTAGCATGGGAGAAATTCCATCATTTGACCCGTTCAGCCCAAGTACGAGCGATCCGTTCAATCAGATTTCAGGTATGGAATTGCCCGCCTCGCAGCCGGTGCCTCAATCTTATCCTTCGTATCAAGCTACGGCCACTGTTGCAACGAAACCAAGTCACGAAGTGACAAGCAAGAACTGGCCGCTTTTGATCGGTGCTGCCACCGCTGGTGTAGTCTGTGGACTGAGCTTTACTGGCCTGCTGGGATGGATGCTCTTGGGAGGTCCAAGTAATGAAGAGAATCTAAATAAACAACGCAGCCAAGCCAACCTGGCAACGGTAGTCGCCCCACCCAGTCCGGTTGCATCGGAAGCAACGCCGCCCCCGTCTGCAGAGAACAATTCCGCATCTCCGGCCACCAATGCGGCGACAACGGACCTTCGTCGAATTGAACTCGACGAGCGATTGATGGGTTTCGATCTGCCGGGATTGACCTGGGCTTCGGCCTATGATGAAGCTAGTGGTCATTTGGTTGTCACCAATGATGAAAAAGGAGCGTTGATCTATGATCTCGACGACGTGCTTCAGGGAAGCACGGCGATTAAATCCGCGTTTCCCACCGACGGAATCCCAACTGCCGTTTGCCAGAAGCAACTCGATAATCGACGAGTTTTTGTGATCGCTGGAAAGGACTCCAGCGCCTTGCAATTGATTGACGCAGACACTCTGGAGCAGTTGGGAAAGGTATCTTTGCAGAACGTATTGTATGTCGACTTCCTTACCGCGAGCATGAACCCTAAAGATCCATTTGTCTATTTTTCTACAGCGAACTATGATTCTACGGGCCGACAGGTGGGTGGCCGTCTGGGCCGAGTAGATCTCGTGACAGGTAAACAGGATGGATTTTCAAAAGGCCTTTTTATTGACGCTACGCTGTCACAAGATGGCTCCACCATTTACGCTCGAACGGAGTCCTACAGTGGCTCCAACACTCGCGTTGGTGGGTGGAAGGAATTTACTACCTTCGATCAAAAAGAACTTAGTCAATTACATGGCGGGCTAAGCTACGGCGAATCGATTCCATACCTCTTTTCCAATACGGTGGCTATTAACCAACTTCTTTTCACACCATCATTGGGAATCAAGGTTGGGTTGCTGGATTATGTGGCTGGCGGGGAATTCCGCAGCCGCCCAGTTCTTTTTGGTATCGCGAACGATGGAGTAGTTTTCGGCTCTGCCAACAATGGGCGCCGACACGATGTCGTACCACTACCAGAATTCTGGATGCGAGATGGTTCATCGTCGCAATCAAATGAGCCAAGGGATTTCCGTCAACGGTATGGGATATCTCCGGTAGTTAAATCGGGCTATTGCAACATCCTCGCCGACGACCAACGGAGTATTGGGCTAGCGGTTCTAAGCGAACGAATCATCGTCGCGCCAACTAACAAAGTCAACATCCCCAATGAACCCAATCTACAACCTCGAAGCGTCCTGCCCGAATCGGTATCTCTTGGGGACTCGCTGGCATTGGCGTTAGCGACAGCAGACCCAAATACCGAATTCGAATATGTACCGAATACCGATTGGTTGGTCGATGAAAAAACTCCATTGCTAGGGGAATTTCCGCTGGGTGAACATTCGCCCAGTTCATTATTGAAACTGCAAAGATCGGTATCGCCCGAAGATGTTCGTGTTAGATTGGTAGATAACGGTCATCTTGGGACTCGCCTGCCACCCTTCAAATTGCGCATCGGCAACGAGATCATGGAGGTGACGGCAATCGAGAATGACGGCGCGCTGTTAGTCACCCGCACTCAGAATTTTATTTATGCTTCGGATGCGCGAATTGCTGTGGTTGATGATTCTGGAAAGGAGCTAGATCCGAAACCACCTGCACCGCCAATAATTCCCGAAGGCAAGCGATTGCTCCTGGTCGCAGACATTGGCAGTCAGCAAAACATTGTATTTGTCAACAGTTTAAAACCGCTACGAGGAGAGCGCTTTCCCGTTCCGATTCAAATCGGTGACGAAAAGATGAACGTCGTTAGTGTCGATGATTTTAAGACGCAATTGAATGTTGAACGCATTAATCCAGTACGACATAGTGTCACCTCCGAAGCTTTTGTGCTGAGTAACGAACAGAGTGCCCCAGAACCCGCGAAAAATCTGCCGATCGTTCAGGGCGCGGTGTTGAAGTGGACCCCTTCGTTCGATCAGTTGGGGAAACAAAATATTCGGTTACGCGCCAGATCAGGCTCCGTTACCCATGATTGGTTTTGGGAAACAGACGTCAAATCTGGGACGGTCAAGTTTCCATTCCAACTTGCGGGCATCGACGTTGAAAAGGGGACATCCCTAGCCGTTGTGTGGGGGCAGTCGGCATTGCCAATTCTCGCATTGAACGCTGGCTCAATTACCGCTCCACAGCCTCTAGGTATGGAATACTTTATCGGCGTTTACGATGTTGCAAATAAGAAGCTGTTAAGACATGCAAAAGTTCCCAAGCCGATTGCCTGCGCTACAATGCACATAGGCCAAATTGTGGCTTGTCTCAATCATTCGATGGCCCAGTTGGTTCGATTGGACGCGCAGACACTAAAAGAAACAGCTCGAGTTGACATATCAAATCCATGTACGCGAGTTGAGGTGATTGGTGGAAAATACATATACGGGACCATCTTCAATCGTTATCCACAACTTCGCTTCACTTTTCCGGAGTTGAAGGCGATTGAGCCCTTAGAAGTCGAGTACAACCATCCGATTGCAGGTCGGATTCGGGATAGGTGGGTTTGGGAAGGAGTTGTTTGGAATGAACAGATGACCAAACCCCAATTACTTTTGTATCCAGTACATTTTGAAACTAGAAGTTCCGCTGGAAGATATGGTCCTGGGAACTTGTTTAACGAAAAAGGATTTGCAAAGTGCTTTACGCAGGGGCCTTTTGTCAGTGCTTGGTTTCCAGTTTCCGCAAACGGGACACTTGACTCGAACTATCTGTTCAATGACTACCCTGGCGGCGCCACCTGTACGAACTTCCAGTTACAGTCAACCTCGTGGGCCGAATCATCGCTGGCAACTGCTGACAACATGCAGCCCACTAAATCACTTCCGTTGGTGAGCCAAAATGAGCTTGAACGGTTATTTCGATCACATTTTCCAGATTTAGACCGTCGCGGTATGCATCCCGACATGCGTGAGAGTCTAGGTCGGGGCCACGTCTCAGAGGACGAGCAACATGTCTATGTCGCCTTATTGGGCGAACTCTTTGCAGTAAACAAAAAGCAACTTTTTACTCCGCATCCGTTCTTTCGTTTCGAAGAAAAGCAAGACACATTCATCTTGAGTGGTGATAAGCCCAACAAGGTTCGCTATTCCGCGCAAGGTGCATCGAATTACCGGCTCCAGCTTTGGTTCATCAGACCTGGTCATTTTGATGAAACTCCAAACATTAGTTTAGAATCGGAGGATGGAGCGTTTGAGATTTACTTTGATCCTCTATTCGTTGCCCAAAGAGGTTTGATTCTAGTGAAGACGAATGAATCTTCCGTCGCCAATAATGCTCTGAGCGTGTACGCAAAAAAAATAACACCCTTCTACAAACAACTGACTGGAAAACCCCCGCGAACAGTTTGCGTTCCCGTTTACGTGCTCGTCGTCGCTGACCATGAAGATAAGAAGCAACGAGCGGCTCTCGCTCATTCATACCTTGTCGAAGTTCCTATTAAGCCGTTACAGGGTTTGATGAAGGGACAATGAAGCAACGCAGCCGAGCTTAGGCACCCGCGGTTTGCATATCTTCAGCCATGGTGCATGAGCAAAGAACAGACTCTTTCCGCGGTCAATCCTTGGCTGATTGCCGACGAATCCATAGACAATCGATGCGTGCTATGTCTGGCAGCGGGTGGTGGAATGCATGGTCCATTGCTCGCAATGGCCGGTGCCGATGTCGTCGTGGTCGACTTTAGTTTGACCCTGTTGCAAATAGATCAGAAGATTGCAGAGCAGAACCGGTTGCGAATGCGAACCGTTAGTGCGTCTATGAACGAGTTGTCAGCAATCGAATCCGCCGCATTCGATTGCGTGGTCCAACCCATTAGTACTTGCTATGTTCAGGACGTGGAAAGCGTGTACAGAGAGATAGCCCGTGTCTTGCGTTCCGGTGGACTCTATGTATCACAGCACAAGAACCCATATTCACTGCAAGGGGACGAGCAGCCGACCGGCAACGGTTACAACCTTCGTGTTCCGTGCGTAAGCGGAAGAACTGCCAAGCCGACCAAGAACCCGTCAGCACATCGCGAGAATGACATGACGGAGACCATTCATTCGATCGATAGTCTGATTGGCGGCCTTTGCCGTTGCGGTTTTGTGGTGGAAGATGTCGTCGAACCGCCACACGCGGATGCCTGGGCAGCAGAGGGAACGCCGGAGCATCGAGCGCAATTCCTGCCACCCTATTTGAAGATCAAGGCACGACGCAGAGCCAGAGGCACGGGTCGCTAGTGCCGCAACCTGCAGTTATCCTCCCTTCGGAGACCGTTCGGTTTATTTCGCAGGCATCTTCAATCAATGTAACCCTCCCTCGGGAGACTGTCCGGTTTACTTTTCAAGAAAATTCTCAGTAAGTCACTACACCCGGCAACGCTGTAAAACATTTTCGTCCGATCGGAGCTTGTCTCCGACGGACGCCGTTTTGGCGTACTATAATGTGCGGCTCAGACCTTGAATTACTTCACATCGCTCCCGCCTCGACGCCTATGGCGGACGAGGCCGGCGCGATGTACGGCGGTTAGCGGGCAGTTACGTAGGACGCCAAAACAAGGTTGAGAGGAGGCAAGCTCCCGCTCAACCTTAGCGAATTGTTGGTGAAAATACTTCACAGCGTTGCCCACCTGCTCGCTACGCAACTTGCTTGAGAAACCCTTCCAGCATTTTGGCTCGGACAGGGTTCTGAAGTTTTGCAACTGCCTTGGCTTCGATTTGTCGTACACGTTCGCGGGTCACCTTAAAAATCCGGCCCACTTCTTCGAGCGTATAAGAAAAACCGTCGGTCAAGCCGTAGCGCAGTCGAATGATTTCACGTTCGCGGTACGTAAGCGTCTGCAACAGCGAGTCGATCCGGTCGCGTAGCACTCCATTGCTGGCGTTGCGAATAGGGCTGTCGCTGGATGGATCCTCGATGAACTCGCCGAACGCATTGTCTTCCCCTTCGCCAACAGGTCTATCCAAACTGATCGGGCTGCGCCCAATATCCAATACGCGCTGCACTTCTTCGATCGTCATCTCTGCGACTTCGGCGATTTCGTACATGCTTGGTTCGCGTTTGAAATCTTGGGTCAGTTTCTTTTGAATGTTTCGCAGTTTGCTCAGCACGTCTATCATGTGCACAGGAATGCGAATCGTGCGCGCTTGATCCGCGATTGCTCGAGTAATCGCTTGCCGAATCCACCATGTTGCGTAGGTCGAGAATTTGAACCCGCGTCGGTATTCGTACTTATCAACCGCTCTCATTAAGCCAGTGTTTCCTTCTTGAATGAGGTCCAAGAAACTCAAGCCGCGGTTGCGATATTTCTTAGCAATGGACACCACAAGCCGCAAGTTGCCGCTAGAAAGCTGTCGTTTGACCGCTTCGTATTCTTTGAAATTCTTTTTAAACTCTTCCACACGGCCCTGCAACGAGCGAGGGCTCTCCTGTGTGGTCATGACCAAATGGCGGAGTTCGGACACACAACGATTGAGCTCGGATGTTGAACCCATGTTCTCACGCAGGTAGGCGACTCGATTCTGCAGGTAGTCCATCCGTTGTGAAAACTGTTCGAGCTGCTTCATCAACGGAATGACTCGTCGAGAGCGAAGCGAAAGCTCCTCAACCAATACCAACGATTTGAGGCGTCGTCGTTGGTAATTTTGTCGTGTGCGAACTTTTTCATCCTCGGAGGTGCTCTTTCGAACGACACGTTGAAACTCTCGGCGGTTTTCTTCGATCAATGAATCGAGAGTTTGCAAGTTGTGAGGCATACGTGCGCTGACTTGCTCCTTGGTCAATCGCTCGGTCAAAGAAACTTTGATGGTTCGATCAAAGGGCAGAATTCCTGCGGCGACTTTCCGCAAAATCTCGACCGTTTGTCGCAAAGCAAAGTCATTGCCTAGCACCGCACGGCGGAATTTTCGGCGTGTGATTTCGATTTTTTTAGCCAAGGCGATTTCTTGCTCGCGGGTAAGCAAGGGGATTTCGCACATCTGGCTCAAATACAACCGAATCGGGTCGTTGGTCAGTTTAGGCATCTCGGTCGGAGTCGTGGAAATAGACTCCTCACCATTGAACACTCTCAGCTTGTTCCGGGCGTCGATCTCGACATCGGTTTCGTCAACAATGTTGACTCCGGCACGCTCGAGTGCGATCAAAAGGTGGTCGAGCTTTTCAGCTGTATTGGCCTCATCGGGCAAATACTCGTTGACTTGATCGTAGGTGAGATAGCCTTGCTGGCGACCGATCAAAACCAATTGTTCTAGATCATTAGATTGCGTTTCCACGAGATCAACTCCTTTTGACAGTGGTACTCTGTTGTTACTGACCGTTCATCCGATGAACAGTCGTTTGGGTCAACAACATGAATGCTTTTGTAGTCGAGATTGTCTCGACGTTGTACGAAGGCGAGCGGCAGGTTGGATTATCCCAACCCGAAGCGTAAGTGAGGGACAGTTCCGCTCGTCCCTCACTTACGTATCGGGTTATGATTGGTCGTTTTCACATCACCGATCGCATTTCTATCCTTGCGGAGGAAACAACCCGTGTCGTACGCGAGCCTGCTGAACAATGTCGTGCAGTACGCTCATGGACGTTTCCTCATCATACTGTTTCTTTTCTAGCGACTGAATTTGCGAACGTCTCTGAGCCTTATCATCTTGACCGCTCAATCGTTCACATAGGGAATGCAATCGCTCATCTGCTGTCATCATCGACAAAGGTGTTTTGCGGGCCGAGTGTTCTTCGATGCTTACAAGCACACTTTTCAAACCTGCGTCTTCCGTCGCCGACATGACACTGTCAAAGTCTAACGCATGTCCCTCAAGTTCCAAGTCCAAAACCAACTGAAAAAGTCTTTTTGCTGTAGCGGTACTCAAATTAGCTACGGGGAAGCGTTCGATAGCCATCGGAGCCAACTCCGGATGGGTTGCCATGATTTCGAAAAGCTCGCATTCCGTCGGAGTCATTTCGCTATACTTGTATGCGACAACCACCGGTGCAACTAATTGCTCATTGCCTTGGGGTGGCCTTTGGGTGGTCGTTGGGGATGCGTTGCGGTTTTCCGAAACGGGTGCGACTTGCGAGCGACGAAGCTCTTGGCGTTGCCGGTCACGCTCGGCGGATTGCTTGCGAATCGACTCAAGCCGCAATCGAATTTCAGATTGCTCGATACCAAACTGCCTTGCCAATCTTGCGATGAGTTGGTCTTGCCGCAATCGCATGGCTTCGTTCGAGAGCAGCGAACTGTGCGAAACACGCGACATGGTGGAGAGTACATCCTCAAGCGCCGTGTTGGCTCGGTGCATGTCGAGCAACGGGTCAAACCCTTGGCAAACCTGACGAAGCTTGTGCTCGAGTGCGTCTAACGCCCCGCTAATTTGCACTTTGAGCTGTTCGCCGCTGAACTTGAGCAAGTAATCACATGGGTCAAGCCCGTCTGGAAGCGTTAGGATTCGCAAGTCCATTTGCGCTGTTACGAACAACTCCAAGATTTCGCTTGTCCGTTTTTGCCCTGCCTCATCGCCGTCAAGCAACAAGACCACCGAATCGCAATAGCGTTTGAGCAATTTGATTTGGCTTTCGCCTAAGGCTGTCCCGCAGCAGGCCACGGCGTTATGGATACCGTGTTGGACTGCCATAATCACATCGGTATAACCCTCCATGACCACGGCTTGTCGTGACTTGCTGATCGCATCGCGGGCCAAATCGAGACCGTAGAGTTGATGGCTCTTTTGATACAGGCGGGTTTCGTTGCAGTTGACGTACTTGGCCGCGTCTGTTGTCGCGCCGGGAAGGATTCGGCCTCCCACTGCAATCGGTCTAGATTGGGCGTCCGAAATTGGGAAGATCGCGCGGCCGCGAAATCGATCGTATCGTCCGCGTTCACTGCGTGCGACTAAGCCTACGGCTTCCAAGTCTTCCGGTTTCCATGATTTGGCTGCTCCGCGGTCGAGTAACCATGACCACGACTCTGGTGCGTATCCAAGTTGGAATTTGGAGATACTCTCTTCAGAAATACCTCGATCGAGCAAGTACTTGCGAGCATGCTGTGCATTGGGATCGTGTAGCAAGCATTGATGGAATTCGCCAACGGCCCACTTCATGGCCTCGAGCAGCGATTTTTTGTCATCATGCGAACCGCGACCTTTGCGATTTTTGGGTTCCTCGATTTGGATGCCAGCCTTTTCCGCCAGCATTCGGAGGGCCTCAGGGAACGAGACATTTTCCCTTTTCATGACGAAACTAAAAACGTCGCCACCGATATCGCAGACCCAGCATTTCCAAGTCTGCCGATCGGGATTGACCTGCATGCTTGGGCGTCGATCGTCATGAAACGGGCAGACCGCAACGAAACCTCGACCTTGACGCCGAAGTTCCATATAGGTACTCATCAGATCGACGATATTGATCGCCAATCGGACTCGGTCTTTAACTTCGTTGTCGATAGCGAAGGACACAGGATTTCCTAACGAGACGCGTGCAGGCAGATTGAGTACGCGTGTCTCTTCCTTAAGGGCTGGAGCGGGATTCCAGGCAATGCCTTGCGAGCAAATTTGGGCCTTGAACGCAAGAGCATTCGAGTCGTCCATGACTCGGGGAAAGAGTATGCCTTGAGCTCTGGTGCCGCGTCAACATCAGTTTCTCCGAATAATCCGCTTTCCCCTCCTCACTTGGAGGTTTTCATTGTAACCTTTATTGTCGCCTTTCGCTCTGCGAAAGTGCGCTTCGTAAACGCACTTTCGCAGAGCGAAAGG
>JANMHA010000351.1:0-52932 GCA_031374925.1 Pirellula sp.
GAGACGAGCGAGGCCCTTCGCTCGTTGGATGGAGTACCAGATCTGAGCGAGGGCCGCGCTCAGCGACACAAGGAGCCACCATTGCAAACCAGCAAAGCCCAAACGATCTTACAGCAGACGTACAACTATATTCGAGAAACAACACTGCTCGAAAGCACGCTCGCGCTCCTCGAATGGGACGAACGGACGGGACTTCCATCGCAGGCCGGTGAACATCGTGCCGAACAAGTGACCTTCTTGAGTGGTCTAGTGCATCAGCGCAAAACGAGCCCACAATTTGGTGATTGGCTACGCGAGCTTGCTCAGTCCGAATTGGCATTGCAGCCCAACAGCCCTGTTGGAGCATCCATTCGAGGCATGAAGCGAGACTTCGACAAGAACATTCAACTGCCCGAATCATTGGTCAAACGCATCGCCCATGCGGTCACCGTCGGCCAGCAGGTCTGGGCGGAAGCCAAACCGAAAAACGACTTTGCTTCGTTCTTGCCTCACCTAGACGCGATCGTTCAATTGCGTCGCGAGGAGGCCGCCATTCTGTCAACGAATGCTTCCTGTCGGTACGATAGTTTGCTGGATCAATACGAAGAAGATGCGAAGACCGAAGAAGTTGCGGTTGTGTTTGCGGATCTTCGAAAGCGTCTCGTTCCGTTGGTACAGACACTGACGCAATCCAAATCGGGGCCGGACGGGCAATCGATTGTTGGCATGTTTGATATTGCGAAACAAAAGGAGTTTTCGCTGTGGGTTGCCAAGCAGATTGGATTCCAATTCGAGCGAGGAAGGCTCGACGAGACAGACCATCCTTTTTGCACAACGTTAGGTCCAAACGACCATCGCATTTTGACGCGATACCATGCGGACTCGTTCAGCAGCGGCTTGTATGGCACGCTGCACGAAGCTGGGCATGGCATGTACGAACAGGGGTTGCCAACCGAATGGTTTGGGCTGCCAGCCGGAAGCGCGGCGTCACTCAGTGTGCATGAGTCGCAGAGCCGACTCTGGGAAAACATGGTGGGACGTTCCAAGGAGTTTTGGCAATGGTGTTTGCCTCATGCCAAAAAATGGTTTCCGCAGTTGAAGGCAGTTTCCGTGGACTCGGTTTTTGCAAATCTGAATCGGGTCGAGGCGAGTTTGATTCGAATCGAAGCGGACGAGGCCACTTACAATTTGCATATTCTGCTCCGATTTGAGCTGGAGCGGGAACTGATCGATGGCGATTTGCAAAGTGTGGATTTGCCGTCGGCTTGGTCGGATCGCTATGAATCCTACTTGGGAATTCGGCCCGGCAGCGATAGCGAAGGGGTGATGCAGGATGTACACTGGGCTGCAGGTTTGATTGGTTATTTCCCCACGTATACCCTTGGAAACATCTTCGCGGCACAGCTCATGAACGCGGCTCGCGACGAACTGGGGCAACTGCCGTCCATGATCGCCGAGGGGGATTTTCGACCCCTTTTGCAATGGCTTCGAACCAAAGTCCATCAACACGGACGCTGCCTAAAACCGACGGATTTGGTCTCTTCCGCTACAGGGAAACCGATTTCATCGCAACCGTTTTTGGATTACCTCACCGATAAGCTGACTCCATTGTACAAGTAGCATTTTTACGAATCGGGAACTCATTTGGCTATGGATTCGTCCGTTAATGCAGAACCTAATCAAGCGGAGGAGACTGCGTTGATCGACTGTATCGTTTCGGGAGAACCGGCAAAATTCGAAATCCTGGTTGGAAACTACCAACAAAGGATCTTCGCGACTTTGCTGGGAATGCTCGGAAATCGCCATGACGCCGAGGATGTGACACAAGAAACATTCTTGACCGCATTTCGAAAGCTCGATCAATTCGAGCAACGGTCGTCGTTTTACACATGGTTGCACCGGATTGCATTCAACGCAGCCATCGATCTGCAACGCCGAAAGAAACGAACCAAGAGCCGTTTTGTCAGTGGCGACGGCATTGAGCATGCGGAGCCAGGAGATCAGCAAGCGGATTCGCCAGCATCGATCGTCATGACCAAAGAAACCGTTAGTCAAGTGCAATTGGCTTTGGGTCGACTCGATGCTGAACGCCGCAACATCATTGTTCTCAGAGACTTGCAGGGATTGGACTACGTTGAAATCGCGTCCATGTTGGATATTCCGGTGGGTACCGTTCGCAGTCGCTTGCATCGGGCTCGGATCGAACTGCGAGAGATTATGAACGCCATGGGTATCGGACAAGCCGTGGAGGATTCCTCGCAACCAAAAGAAGTGAAAAATCAGATGGTTACCTACGGGAGGGACCAGTCATGACAGCTGAGTTTGACGAAGTTCTGCTGACCGCCTATCTGGACGATGAAGTGACCGATGCGGAGCGAAAAACAGTCGAAGAGCAACTTCGCACGTCCGCCGCGTCTCGCAAGCTTTTGGAGGAATTGAGATCCGTCCGAAACCTCGTAACGCAACTCCACATGACTCAATCCACTCGCAATTATCAGCAAGGTCCTTGGAATCAAACGAATCTCGCCATCCATGAGGAATCTTCTCCGGGGAGCGAGCTGTCGAAAGTCGTTTTGCACGATCCCCGTTCGCGTTGGAAAGTACCTTTTCAAAGACTCGCGAGTATTGCTGCGTTGATCGCCATTGCTGTCTGTGGTCGGATCCTCCTACTACAGCCGAATAAACCTGCCATCAGCCTTTCAGAAGGCACTAGCACTAGGACGGACAGAGACTTGAAGACCAGCAGGGAGATTCGCCCAACTCGCGAATCGGAGGCGTCTGGCACCTCAGACAAAGCCGTTCCAGCACCATTTGGGTTAGGCGCCGCTCGATCGTTAAACGAATATGCAAATCGGGACAAAAGTGAATCCGACATAGAGCTAAGTGTTTCGAAGGGAACCGATCGAGCGAGATTTGAAAACGTACCGTTGCCACCCAGCCCAAAGTTTCAAGTCCCAAATGGACTCGGCGATGAGAAATCGAAATCCAATTTTTCGGAAAACCGGCCAGCGGAACCTGCTCCTGGAGCGATCTATTCCTATATACCCAAGGACTCACCAAGCGTCCCAAGTAAACCAACGGACCGTGATGTACAGAAACCATCATCTAAGCAGTCGGAGCAATTTTTTTTGGACGACTTATTAAAGGATCAAAGTCAAGAATGGAAGAAACGGGATGTTCAGGAAGTGGAATCGCTTGATCGCAAATCTTTCGATGGGGTAGACAATTTCGCTCAACAAGAGATCGCCAACAGTCCCAAGCCCGACGAACCGATTACGATACTCTATTTTCGATATCGAAACGGCAACCATCTGGGCCGCGTTATTGGCGAATCGACAGCACTTCTCCAAGAGAGTGCCAGCACGAAGCAATCGGAGTCCGTTGAATTCGATAAGCAACTTGCGGAAAAGCAAACGCAAGTAGCTGCACGTCCCTTATTGGTTGAGTTCGAAATTCTAAGCAGCGACTGGGAGTCTGGTGCGAAACGGCTAAGGCAACTGGGGATTTTGGTTCCGCTAGAGTTGCCGGAAGTGGAATACTTGGACTTCACTGGTGTTCGAATCCCTTCGGAAGCCAGAACCGGAGCAACGGAATCGCTTTCAAACAAGCGCCCAGAACGCGGATCTCGTGTTGCTGGCTCGCTGGAGTTGTCTCGATGGACGTTCCAACCTACGGATACATTGGCAGCCCAGGATTCCTTCGAGCGATTAGGAGAAAAGGAGGCGACACTCCCAAAAAGTGGTGCTTCCGTTATGGAACTTCCGAATTCTATTCGGATTCGGGTTCGTGCTATATCGACGACAGAAAAATAGTCGTAGATCTTTCGCCCACGTAGATCAGTCGCTCCGCCGACTGATGTCCTTTACGCTCGAAGCCATGTGAAATCTTCGTTGCTCGCTTCACTCGAAACAAACGGTTGCAGCACAGCAAGGTTCTCGGGAATGAATGGATGGGAACGGGCGTCGGGTCGTCGAGTACACTAACCGCGAGTCGCGGAGCGACGTCGCCCACGTAGATCAGTCGCTCCGCCGACTGATGTCCTTTACGCTCGAAGCCATGTGAAATCTTCGTTGCTCGCTTCAATCGAAACAAACGGTTGCAGCACAGCAAGGTTCTCGGGAATGAATGGATGGGAACCGGCGTCGGGTCGTCGAGTGCACTGACCGCGAGTCGCGGAGCGACGTCGCCCACGTTAACTCTTAATATCAACCAAAAAAGGTTCGTTGCTTTCCGAGGCCATCTTGCGGATGTCCTCGGTAATTCGCATGGAACAATACTTGGGACCGCACATGCTGCAGAAATGCGCGCTCTTGAAGGTGTCCTGCGGCAAGGTCTCATCGTGGTACGCCTTGGCGGTTTCTGGATCCAACGAAAGTCGGAACTGTTCGTTCCAATCGAAAGCAAACCGAGCTTTGGAAAGCGCATTGTCACGGTCTTGAGCGCCTGGTCTTTTTCGGGCTACGTCGGCCGCGTGGGCTGCGATTTTGTAAGCGATGACCCCTTGCTTGACGTCTTCGCGGTTAGGCAGACCCAGGTGCTCCTTGGGGGTAACATAGCAAAGCATAGCGGCACCAGCCCAACCGGCTAAT
The DNA here is from genome assembly GCA_031374925.1 of Pirellula sp. Lineage (GTDB taxonomy): Bacteria > Planctomycetota > Planctomycetia > Pirellulales > Pirellulaceae > JBKCUI01. The sequence goes on from JANMHA010000351.1 coordinate 4,569, forward strand.
GCAGCGCCAATAGCGCTTGTAATATGGTCGTAGCCAGGGGCAACATCCGTTACCAACGGTCCGAGGACGTAAAAAGGAGCACCATGGCAAACTTCAATCTGCTTCTTGATGTTCATTTCGATTTGGTCCATTGGAATGTGACCAGGACCTTCAACCATGACTTGCGTGCCCTTGCTCCAACCCTTTTTACAGAGCTTTCCCAAAACGTCGAGTTCTGCAAATTGTGCGGCGTCGCTAGCATCGGCTATCGAGCCTGGGCGCAATCCGTCGCCAAGACTCCAGGTCACATCGTATTGCTTCATGATGTCGCATAGGTCATCGAAAGCTTCGTAAAGCGGGTTTTGCTTGCGATGAACCATCATCCACTTGGCGATCAGGGAACCGCCTCGACTGACAATGCCCGTGACTCGGGAAGTGGTTAAGTGCAAATGCTCGAGAAGTACGCCACAGTGGATCGTCATATAGTCGACCCCTTGTTTGGCTTGGTGTTCGACCATGTCCAAGAAATGCTGCGCTCGCATATCTTCGATGTTGCCTCCCAGTTCTTCCAGCATTTGGTAGATAGGTACGGTACCAATTGGCACCGGAGATGCGGCGATAATCTTGCTGCGAATGTTGTCTATGTCTTTGCCCGTCGACAAATCCATCACGGTATCGGCCCCATAATGGACAGATACATGCAGTTTTTCCAGCTCTTCCTCAATGTTGCTTGTGACTGCTGAATTTCCGATGTTGGCGTTGATTTTGCAGGTCGCAGCAATTCCGATGCACATCGGCTCGAGGTTGCCATTCAAGTGGACTTTATTGGCAGGTATTACCATGCGCCCAGCCGCAACTTCGTCCCGAATCAATTCGGGAGTGAGATTTTCCCGTTTGGCAACAAACTCCATTTCAGGGGTAATCTGACCGGCGATAGCAGCGGTGTATTGAGTTGTCACGCGTAAAAACTCCGTTGAATATTTCTGGGTGAATAGATGGGGTTCGACTGTAGCAGAAGTCGTGAAATTTCAGAAGCACCCCTTTTGGTTGGGCCGCCACATCGGTCCGAATTCTTACGATTCTGAGCTAACGTAGAGTCAAAGTTGGACGGTGCACTACACTACCGCTAGTTTATCGTCGTCTCCAAAGGTGGGGAACCGGAAAAAGCCGGGAAGCGTTCACTTCCTGCCAAGCAATAGATTCATATTCTTCTTATAGGCTTCGACTCCGGGCTGCCCGTATGGATTTATTCCCATCAGCCGTCCTTCGACCACGGTCGCCAGCATCATCATTTGGAATAGTTGGCCCATATGTAGTTCGTCAACTTGCGGAACGTGGAGATTGGTCGACGGGCGACCGTCATCCCGCAACGCTTGGTTGGTACCCTCAATCGCGGCTTTCATCACCATCGGAAGCGTTTTTTCAGCCATATCATTTAGAGAATCAGTGTCCTGACGTCGGGCTCCAATTGCCAGTGAATCGAAGCGAAATTCGTCTACGATGATGTTGTTGAAAACCTTGTCCCGTTTCCCTTGTTGGTGCTGTTGGTGGCGAGAGTGCAAATCGCGTGTATTAACGGTGGTCAGGGGGGTGAAACCTAGCAGGTTTTTCCCGAGGCTTTCGGCGGCCAATTGGTCATACCACATTCCAAAAGATTCTAGTGCCTTGCTCCAGACACTCATCACTCGAATGTTGATGCCTCGGTGCTTTTCGAGCAAATGGTTTGCTGCCACATACTGTAGGACGATGTTGTCCTCCGGTTTTGCCGTAAGAAAATGCTTGGTCATAGCCGAAGCACCCTGCAAAAGTTCGACTACGTTGACTCCGAGGAGTGCTGCTGGAACCAAGCCAACTGCCGAAAGAACCGAGCAACGCCCGCCAACTCCATCGGGAACCGGATAGAGATCCGTCACACCCAGTTCCGTCGCCATCTTGTGCAGTTTACCGCCCATTCCGGTAACGGGAACCAACAACTCAACCAGTTTTTCGCGGTCTCCCCCAGTACTCGACTCAAGTGCGGCAAGGAATTGGCGGAAGGCGGTGGCTGTTTCCAAGTTGCCACCGCTTTTGCTGATAACGACTAAGGCCCATCGTTCGAGTTCACTGGTCGCTGGTCGATTCCTGTGCGCGCCAAGCAAATGAAGGAGTGCCTGCGAAGCGTCGTTGTCGAAGTTGTTGCCCTCAAAGTACATTCTGGGTTTGCTGCCTCGATCTCCTCGGGACAATTCGTTCCAATACGGTTGACAGCATGATTCCATGATCGCCCGAGCGCCCATGTAGTAGCCGCCCACACCCAACACCACGACTGCATCCGCGATCGTATGTAGGTTCGTCGCTCGTTTGAAGAGCCTGCCCAGTTCGCTCACTTGCCGATTGGCTTCGTATTCCGTAATCATTCTTTCGGGCAATGTCACGAAGCCCGCATCCAGCGGTTCCATTTCCGCCGGAATCGGCAATTTACGTGCTAGCATTTCTAGCTCAGTTGTCATCAACACATCTCGGATGCCGCCGAGAACTGGAAGCAGTTCCTTCAATTGCCCCTCGTCGATCCCATGATTTGGAATCATGGCTCCGGAAAAATCGAATCGAAGAGGTCGCAAGGTATTGCGCCGGAGTTTCATGAATTTTTGCTTGCTATTGGCCGAGAGGGTTGTGAAAGCTACAAATCATAACCCGATACGCAAGTGAGGGACTTGGGCTAGGAGTGAATCCGAAGATAGAACATGGGATTTTGATCTAGACCCTGCGGAAAGGAAAAGCCTACCATCGCCAGCATTCGGTCACCTTTCCGCGTTTCGTCCAGGAATTTCTCAGATGCTGCCAATGAAAATGAAGCTGGCGCTGATGTCCTCCCAAGTGAGTTGGGGTGGCGGTGAGCAGTTTTTATGGTCGCTCGGAAATGGACTAATGGATCGCGGGCACTCGATTCTCTGGGTTTGTGACGAAACAAGTCCCCTTCATGGCCGGGTCCAAAATGGAGGGTTCGATTGCGCTGGCATGACAGGACGCATGCCAAAACCTCAAGCATTGTTGAGACTGCGAAAAACTCTATCCAAGCACGGCACGCAGCTTATTCATGCTAACGATTCCCACTCTCTGATTTGGGGGTCCCTTGCAATGCTTGGCAAAATGGGAATCAAACGTGTTGGGGTCAAACATACAGCGTTTCCGATTCGTTCTGCTGTTCGCTACAACTGGATGCTGGATGCAGTTGTTTGTGTCTCCAATGCAGTTCGTGACGTATGCGTCCAAGGTGGTGTCGCGGTGCGAAAAACGCACGTGATCCATGGAGGTTTGGAACCGCCGCAACTCGAGCGCTGGATCGAACGATTTTGGGCATGCGAGCATCTCGGCATTGACCATCACACTCCTCTTTTCTGCGCCGTCGGGAGTTTGATCCCATGCAAAGGGTACGAACGACTTATCGAAGCGGCCCATCATCTGCGTTGGGATATGCCTGATTTTTGCGTAGTCATTTGCGGTGAAGGAAAGTCTCGGCCTGATCTCGAGCAACTCATTCGCAAGTACGATTTGCAGAAGCAGGTTCGATTGCTTGGATTTCAAGAACGACCTGAACGCTGGATCTGCGCCGCCGATGCGTTTGTGCATCCGTCCCAAAGCGAGGGGCTTTCCTTGGTAACTATCCAAGCACAAATGATAGGAACCCCTGTCATTGCAACGGAAGTTGGCGGCCTTAAGGAAGTGCTACGATTGCCCCAAACCGGCGAACGCTTGGGTTGGCCAATTCATGGAAACGATCCTGCGACTTTAGCCGATCTGATGAAGTTTTCCGTCAAAAACACGCCAGAACGTCATGACCTGATCCGGGCCGCAAAGCGATCCGCGTTGGGGCGTTTTGACTTAAAGCAGATGGTCGACCGATTTGAGAGCCTCTACTCACAAATGCTATCAGGCAAAACTCAGAGTCTTGGGGAAGCGCCCTTACGGAACTCTGGCTGAAGTTGGATTGTGACGACATTGCTACAAATTTTCATTGAACCTCAATCTATGGATCGATAGATGAAAATATTAAAGAACATCGGTTGCTTTTGATTGCGACCGTGGAACGTGATCAACTTGGGATGTAACGGAGTACTTTTTCGATGAAGCGATTTGGACGGACTTGGTTTAGAACTGCCTTGTACTCCCTTGCTTTCTCTTCGCTGTCGACTGCTTTTGTGGCGGCTCAACAACAGCAAACAGGGAGTGGATTAACGGAGCCCGTGTTTCGGGTTTCCAAAGTCGAACCTTCGATTCCTGGAGCTGCCGCTCCCCATCCGCTTGATCCTGCCATCCAACTTGCACATCAAAGTCTAGGTCAAATTCGCGCCGACCTAAAGGATTACACCGGCGTTTTGGTCAAACGAGAGCGAATTGGTGACGATGTCGGTGAGCATGAATTCATGTTCGCCAAAGTTCGCAACCGAAAGGTCCAAGACAACAAAATCGTTGTTCCATTTAGCGTTTACCTCGCGTTCTTAAAGCCGGCCTCTGTCAAAGGACGGGAAGTTCTCTATGTGGAGAACCAGAATCAAGGAAAGCTATACGCTCACGAAGGTGGCATGAAGAAGATTCTCGGAACCCACCTGCTTGAAACCAATAGTTTCTTGGCTATGGCCGGTCAGCGATATCCAATTACGGACATCGGTATCGAGAACCTAGTCGAGAAACTCATCGAGCGTGGCGAGAAAGACAAGCGTCACGGTTTCTGCACCGTCGAATTGGTACCTGGTGCCAAAGTTGGTGGACGCAATTGCTCGATCATTCAGGTTACGCACGCCATTCAACAGCCACACTACGATTTCCACCTCGCACAGATATTCATGGACGATGAATGGAAGATTCCGGTGCGATACGCTGCCTACGGTTGGCCAAAGCATGGCGCCAAGATCGATGTCGACAAAGATGTCATCGAGGAATACACCTACCAGAATCTCAACTTCAACGTCGGGTTAACGGACGCGGACTTCGACGTCAAGCACAAAGACTACAAGTTCAACGGACGGTAGATGGAATTTGGATTTATTGTCGCCTTTGTCGCCTTTCGCTCTGCGAAAGTGGGCCGAACGAACGCACTTTTGCGGAGAAAAAGGCGACAAAAAATCCCACTCACTTAAAGACCCTCTTCAGCGCATCGCGAAGAGGTCTACGCGGTGCAGGCTCTTTGGTTTCTTCCGTCGGCAAAATATCCTCGCTCTTGTCGGCCTTGTCTTGAACCTTGCGCTGACGCAAGTTCTTTACAAAATCCACTGCAGTTGCAATGGCCTCATCTGCTTTTCCCTGCGTTACATCCCCGATTGCATCCACGATCGTGCTGGTCAACGGCGCGTCCGTTTGAAGCCTCCCAGCGATCGTAGCAAGCAGCAACGCCGATTCCCCTCGCATGACACCCCACTTGATTTCGGGATCGTCCAGCGTCCCGCCGACAGGCAGCTTAACGCGTGGGACTCCAAGTTGTTGAACTTTCTCGCGGCGTGCAAGTTGCTCAATAGGAATAGGAATCTCCACGCTCAAGTCCAAGGATCGATCGCCTATGCCAACGTACCCTTGCGTTGCGATCTGCAACCTGGGATCCAGTTTTGGCAAGCCCGCCTCAAGCCCCGAATGAAACACGCGTCCATCGGCAACTTGAATGATCACTTCCGATCCATCGACGAAGACCAGTTCATGGGATGGCTCCTTGCCACGCAGATTGGCCAGCGCATCCAAAGCACCGACAATCAGCGGTTCGGACGGTCCGCTTCGAACTTGATGCAAGGTCAAAGTTGCCTCCCCCTTGCTTTCGAGGGGACTGGCCAGTGGCACTCGGATTTCTTTCGTCTTCAATGAAATGCGCCCATCAAACCAAGCGGATTTGGCGAGCAATGGGACCGCCAGTCCCACTCCCAAACGCACCAGTTCCGGTGTGAGTTCCGCCTGATCCAGCACTTGCATCGGTTGAACGATCAACAGAGCATCTTCGTTGAGGGCTCGATAAGAGATGTCAGCGTTCATTGGGGGGATGACTTGTAGAGCTCTCCCGCCATCGATGGGCATCACTTGCACACTCAGATTGCGAACGGCAAGGTCCAGGTCCAGCTTGGGCTGCGATTTGGACTTGGGTGCGCTATCGCTTGGCTTTCCTTCGATCGATTTGACGAGCCGTTCTAAATTCGAACCATCCTCTAATAACGCGATGTCGAGTTTCGGTTCGTTGATCTCAACTCGGCCGAGGTTCCGGCCGTTAAGAAAATAGGCAAGCAAGCCGCGATTGGATTTGATGGAACGAACCGAAACCAGGGGTGTGTTCCCATTACCGCTGTTCGGTAAACCCTCAGTTTGGCTAATGGAAATCCCTTGAAATTCGAGCGGACTGAACCACCGAAGTTTGACCGACTCGATCTCGAGTTGGAATTGATCCTGGGCAAGCCGATTGATAAGCGGTTGGTAGATCCATCGCGAACCGAGCATAGTCGGAAGCGCCAGAATCAGCGCCAAAACGCTTAAGCCAATTACCCCCACGACTCGTAGCCATTTCCGTTTGCGAGTCGATTTAGAGTTTGTATTCATGGTGGAGGTCCTTAATTTGGAGTGCTGGGATTCATCCCAGCTTTAAGATCACGCAGCTATAAAGTGAAAAACAACGATCAACATCCCAGATCTCACGATGGAATCTATCCTCCAGCTTAACCAAAGCCACCCTCCCTCGGGGCCCATCGGGGCCCTCGGGAAGGCTCGGCCAAAGGCCGGGGAGGGTGAACTGAATTGCACAATGGTCGATGGCACTTCGCCCTCCCCTGGCTTCGTCTCGCTTCGTCCCGCAGTTAGTGCCCCTGCAGTGCATTCGAACTTGAATTATTCATTGCCAAATACGGACTTATGCAAAACTGCTTTTGAGATTCTACCGATAGTGTGGATTGTACGGACGCGAAGAACGAACGGCAATTGCTAGCCATTTGCCAGCCTGATGGTAGGAGGTCACGCCCATTAACAAGACACAACTATTGGTCCTAGCGATGCTATCGATCGCAATCACAGGGCTCTATTTCCAGGGAAGAAACCCGTCCATTACGCGGGAGTCCAATTCTCCGAGTGCAGCGCAACAGAGTTACTCCATGGAACCCCCCAGAATGCCAATGCATTTTGGCGAAGAAAATGTTGGAAATTTCCATACAGTTGAAAGCAAAAACGGTGCAGTTCATCCCGTTGCATACTTCGCACCTTACCAGACCGAAACTCTCAAGATGGAATCGATTCAGGATAAATCGAATTCTAGTTTCACTTGGACTTGGCGGAGCACCTTACATTCGGAGGGAATTTGGTTGCAATCAAAATCCGCGGGAACGCTGGCTGAGGTTGAATGCTTAACAGATATTGGTATTCCTACCTTTTCGGAAGCTCTAAAAAAGAAAGGCGTAACGACGACTGCGGCCGCAACCCCGTCCGCGAAAAAATTCGGAATAGCCTTTGCGAACCCAGGTTCGTACGCATTGATAATTAAGAAAACTGGAAGTGTATTCACACTGGAAGAGGCTGCGCCAGGTGAAACGGACGGAGTCGTTTTTCATGTTCCTAACGTATTGTCCGTTCCAATTCCGCCGCAGATCACAAGATATAAACTTGGTACCAATTATCCATTTGACCCATTTTCGGCGGCGCCCAATCCAGTTCTTGTCTACAGACTTGCTCAATGCTCAATTGAAACAAGAGTGTTTTCGTCAAACGATGAGATTCAAGGAATAGTCTTGGACAACAATACTACAAGTGCAACGGTGTTGGCTGTCGTACACCAGAATTCAACTTCGACCAGTAATACAAACGAATTTCGTAATACAGTTTCCTTCAACGTCAAGGATATTCTCGGGACAAGTAATCTGCAAAACTTCGCTGTTGCCGTACTTTCAAAACAGATAGGTGACGTAAACAATCATCGTTTTTCCGAGAAAAACTTAGTGTTACGGGAGACTCAAGCACCATCATCCAAGCCGACCATCTCAATTGCTGGAAAAACGCCGCCTATTTTGCTAAGCGGAACGACAGCCAACTCCATTGCTGTTGCGTCTAACACCAACACAGACAGTGCCACAGCCCTATTTGTCGATGGTGAGTTTATTGAGTCCAAGAAATCAGTCAGCGGGATTTCGTTCGACAATCTCGTTTTCCGTGACGGAGTGCATAACGTAATTGCAAAAGTTTATGAGGGAGACACTCCGAAAGATCAATCCGATCCGCTTTCCATCGAGGTCCGAACAGGACAGTTCAATGTCACGAGCGTCGTCCCCAAGGACTTTGGCTATAGAATTGGCGCGAACGCGTTGGAAATTACATTTTCTCGGCCGGTGAGCCCTGCTGAAGTTACAAGCTTAAAGGCAGCACCAGCTAGTTATGTTCTCGTGCAACTCAGCACCACTGGCTCAAAGGAAGGGCCTTTCGCGTCCAATTTGGTTGCCGCCTCCTCATGCACATTTGAAGCCGGCGATACCAAACTGAACGTTTCCGTGACCCCTAGTCAATCGGGATTGTATCGACTCACGCTCCTCGGTTCAAAATTCATTGACGTATTCGGAAACAAACTCGCGGGTAACTCTGGCAAACCCGGCGACAACTACGAAGTCATCCTCGGCCAAGCCTCCCCCAATGCATTTGTCTCCGACCCGCTCGTCCCCGGCGTCACGCGTGGCAAAGCTCCCGTCGTCGAATACCGACAATTCATCCCATCCGCAGAACCACCTCGCGGCTTCAATCCAAACGATCGAGTCGAAACTCGCGTCGCACGTCTCTACTTCTACCGCGATGCGCACCGCGTCGCACAAATCCTCAATCGACGCGCTCAGTCCTACAATCGCCAAGATGTCACCATGCGTCGGCAAATGGCAGACAAGGCCAGACAAGAAGCTGAGTCGGTTACCACCCAGCGCCAAATCAGCGAACGGGATGCCGTCGAAAAAGCCCGCCGCACTCGCGAACTTGAAAACCAACTGAGCGACGCCCAACGTACCCTCAACTACTCGCTCCAACAAATGCAGCAATTGGCGGTTCAGCCGATCTCGGATCCGAAATCCGAAGCGGCAAAAAATCGCGAAGCCCAACTCGCTCAGCTCGAACTCGCAGCACGTAACAACGCCGAACAAGTTCGTGCACTGGAGTCGAAAATCAGTTCCGCTCGCGATACCGAAGTCTCCGCCAATGAACGCTGGCAACAAGCCCAACGCTCCGAAGAATTGTCCAGGGCAGAACAGTTCCGCCTCGAAACCGCCGCTGCCCACGCGGACCCAGACACCTTCGCCGAAGGCAAACCCGAAAGCGTCGACGCCGTCCATCAAGTCAGTATCTCGGTTATCGGAGAAGGGGTATTGCACTTGCGCGGCCCATTGCGAGGCGTCAATCAAGTCCGGATGATGGTCGACCAAATCGATTCGCCTTGCGGACAAGTACGCGTCAATGTCCACTCGACCCAGATCAATGGCGAAGCAGCAGACGAACTAGAAACCGTCGCCAACCGAATCCAAACTTATGTAGACCAAGCCAGATTCCTAACGTTGCAATCCGGCGAAATGCTTCGCAAAGCCGTGCTGCACACGGCTGCAGCTCGAGCCGAGGAAGCTCGCGGACTGTTTCCCGGCGAATCACAAGCGGATCGGGATCAACGTTATTTGGTTTCGTTCTTCGGCAAGGATTTTGTAGACGAACTCAGGGCCATGGACTCGGAGTTTTTAATGACCGGTAATAAACTGCTTTCACTCCACTCGATGGACGTGACCAGTCTCTCTAGTGCCCTGACTGTGATGGCGTTAGCCAACAACGGCACTCGATTTGCTATTTGGCAAGAATTCGAACGACTCATCCAAACCGACTTGTCGATGGCCGAACGACAGTTCCTTCAAAACAGCATCGCAGAATGCACCAGTAAGAAATGCAAACATGGTTGTAAGGGCACGTGCAAACACAATCAACCGCCACCGGTCTTCCAGTTAACTGGAAACGCAACGTTTACTGGCCTCCGCGGCTTTTTCGACGCCAACGTGCCTCACGATGACACCATGACTCCATTGCAGCGCGAAGTCATACGACTAGCCCAAATCCTCAAAGGTCGCTTGGTTACGGAATTGGAACTCAAGCAACGCGTTATGGAACGTGCCGTCATCGAGGAACGACTCGGGGCCGCAGAAGACGAAGCCGATCAACTGAGACGCGAGCGGGACTCAATCGTTAGTCTTAGAACTGCTACTCAAGAATCGCTTAGATTTCGTTCTACGTTACTTCCATCTCTTACGAAAGCAACCTCGGAAATTGATTCAGTCGTAAACGAATATAAGTATATTTCTCAGGATATTATTCGCCAATTACAAGGGATAGCTCAGCTTGTGGTCCCAAATAGCGATTCGACTCGAACACTTTCAGAACGATTCGCAAAAATTCAAAACTTAATACTGCGAACTGGCCCAGATCGCCGCAAGATCTTGAAATCACAACAAAAATTTGACATTAACGACGCGGCTATCATTCCCGCAGAATCGGCTTCCGAATTTGGGCTCGATTTGATTTTGAAGGCACCAAAAGACTTGCGAGATGAAAGCAATTTGAGTCAGGATAAAATTGACGCGGCTTTCTACCTAGGTGGAACCCATGAACAACAGATGCATCTTCAGAATGCAGTTTCCAAAATCGCAGACAGCCTAAAAAAAATACAGGAGATCACGAAGCAATTCCGCGCAGAGGATGACGAATCCAATCGAAAAATGGATGGCCTAGTGGAGAGATTTGAGCAACGCGTCAAAAAAACGCCAGAACTGCTATCAGCAAAGAAGGGAAATGCAGAAACATACTTTGTTATCTCAATTCTGGATTTAAGAATAGCGTTGAGTGATATCGATAGTCTAATGGCAAAACAGCAAGAGTCGCTGGGTGCGTGTGAACAAATAACAAAGAGTAAATCTGAACTGCTTGCATATGTGGAGTCGATTTTCTCTTCGCAACAAGGCGAGCAACTGACTACCAAGCACGCAACTCGCGCGTACCAAGAATGGATCGGCTTTGAGCAAAAAATACGAACCCTTTACCAGAAAAAAACCAACTCATCATACGACTGGACAGCGTTAAACAACACCAAAATTGCTTTTGAAGTCTGGATAAAGAAGGTAAGCGAACTAGACGCTGATCGTTCGATTGCTCAATCCTCACGTCGCCCCCTCGACCACAAAAAATTCCTCGATATGCTAATCGATGATCTCGAGGAAAAGTACATCGAGTTGCTTGAGGGAACTCGAGCTCATACCTCTAATATCGACAACTACCTCAAACGTCTCACCACCAGTCTCGACGACGATTTTAATACTCAGTTCTACTTCCCGGTCTTCCGCTCCGTTCGCAAAGCCAGCCAAGCCTACAAAGTGGAATTCGGGCAAACCGAAACCACCAATGTATTGGCCAACAACCGCGAGCTTGCGAAGGTCTCGCCTGCCGCAACCATGGAATTCGATCTCCCTAAACGGGACATTCTCATCAAGGAAGGGATCGATTCGGCACTGGCTATTTACAATGACGTCGGAGCCCTCGTCAACGATCCGAATTTGCTCTCCCTGGCCAAAATGCAAAGCGGTCAGTCGACTGCCTCGCCTGGCGCTGGTTCGCTCGGTGGCTATGGTGCCGTTCGCAACGTGTACCCAGGGCTAAGCACAGACACTTCAAGTCGTTTGGTGTCCCAAAACGCGGGGTCGGGACCGAAATTCGAATCCAACGTCGAGAAACTCATTCCAGACCCAGCCATCTACAAATTCGAAACAGGCACAGGTTACGAAATCCGACCGGTCATTGCACCCGACGGACAAGCGGTCGTATTCGATTTTAACTACATGTACACCACGCAAGTTCGCGAGCCCGTCCGTGCGGATGAAAAGCACTTGGGCCGAATCAAACAACATTACATTGATACGGACGTGCAACTGTCCAACTTCGAACTGCGTGAAGTCAGCCGATACGTTGTCGCACTCAAAGCGGCACGCACCGCCAAAGGGGTCCCGTTGCTCGAGGACATTCCTGTCTTCGGAGCACTCTGGCGCCCCTTGCCGAGCGATGAAAAATCGCTCCAGCAGAATATCATCATGGCCCAAGCTACGATCTTCCCTACGTTGTTTGATCTAATGGGCTTGCGTTGGGCACCTGCGGTTGCGGACATGGATCCGATGCGACTGAGCAATCGTGAGTATCTGGTGCGCAATCGGCACAAGTTCCTAGAGAATCGCATTTACGACTACAGCAGCTCGCGAGTGGATGAGTTTCTGCGAGTCCCGGATCCCGCTCGACGCCCTGATCTCTACCGTTCGCAAGAAACCATCCCTCAGATGCATCCAAACGGGTACCAAGGTCCCGGATTGGACATCGAGGTCAGTCCGATGCGAAACGGTTATGACCCTCAGGTTCCGAACCGAAATGACATGACGATACCGGGTGCTTCACCTGAGGGCTCGCTGTACCCGACGCTCCGACAGAACGATTTTCGAAGTGACGGCAACCGAAACGGACGGCCTCCCAATGGAGCCTACATCGAAGATGTTCAACCGATTCGGTTGGATCCAGCCCAAAACCGCCGCGGCGCAACGCTTCCGTCGCCTGGCGCAGGAGCCAATTCGGATTGGGAATACGCAAGAGGAAAATAACGGACCATTCCTTTGAAAGTGTACTGTCGAGAAACAACTAAGCATTTGTGGGAGTGTGACGTGACAAAGGACAAGAAAAAGCGTACGAAGCATCGCGTTATGGCTTGGCTGGCAGGTGTATGCGGCTTCTGCGCTGTGAACGAGCAGGCGCGAGCAATTGATCCAATCTTGCTCCGATCCGGCCGGCATCGCATCGAGCCGCTATGCTCCGTTCCCAGCGAAGACTATCAACACGGCAGTCGAACGCCATCGCTCGTGGTTAGAAGCTTGGCCGCCGTCCCGCATAATTCCTTCGAAACCACATCGCAAAAGATCACCGACATCTTACAGAAGGCAAGGGCAATCGATGCTGCTGCAACATCGTCAGCAGTGATGCCACCGATGAATTTGAGCGACGCAACGGTTCGCCCTGACTCAAAACTGCTTCAGCTCGCCAATCAAACACTTGAGATAGCTCATTGCGAAATAAGCGATATCGCCTTGAAGGTCGAACCCAACGGATTTTGGTATTTGAGTCTGCGAGCGGACCAGAATCGCGTTTCCAAAAAGGACGAACAGACACGCAGCGATGATATCCAAATCAAGCGAAATGCTTTTCGATTGAATGTGCGATTACTCAGTTCGGCACATAGGCATCAAGAGAATATTGCTCCAGAAATCAGTCAGCAGATCATTGGCGCCCAGTCCGGAAAAATTGCTGTGGCGCATCTGGTTGTTCCAGAATTCTGGGTGCAACGCGAGGCTCCCAATATGGTATCGCTGAAAGGCTTTGATCCGATGATCGCGCGGCACTTTGACGAAATCGATGAAGCGGAATTCGAGTTCTTTGTCTTGCTGGATCCGTTAACCGGGAGCGGCAAAGGGGTAGTCCTTCCCTGGCAGCGCAAGATTGGATGGAATTCGCGATGAACTCTTCGAATAGTCGAATCCTATTTGCGTTAGCCATTTTGACTTCGCTTTTGAGCGGTCTATCACCATGCCACGCACAGTCGAAAGTCTCTCGGGTAATCCCGTCGCTTGAAATAGAGATCCTCGATCCGAATCGCGATGCCAGGGGAAATCCCGCCGTTGTTCTCAAGAATGATGAGTTTGGTAACGCGCAAGTGGACATTCCGCCGACGCTGATCGTTCACCGTTATTACTACACAGGCGATCGAAGTTTCCGAGGGCCGGACATGCCAGGGGGACCATGCATCATTGTGGCCCACCATCCAAAGACAGGCGAGAAACTGTATTTGCCGATCCAGATGTTGCCAGGTTCCGCAGAGGTCAAGTATTCGGCGAAGGGGATAGAATACGACTACGGCAATCGTGCCGTTATCGTTAGTTTCCCCAGGATCGGCGATCCCATTGTCTCCTATCGAAATGGAAAAACGATTCAACACAGGCTAGCCGACACCTTCCATGTGAAACAGATTTCAGACCGCTTCGGCAAAACAGGCGAAACGATTGGGCAAGCAGGAAGCAAAGCAAGTGTTGCGGGCTCAGGACTGGTCCAAGCATCCAAAGAGATGATCCGGCCCTTTACTCTGCCTATGCAAAATCTGTCTCGACTGATCCCCGGTGCCGCGGCCCTCAGCGACCCAAATCTGTCGGCCAAGATCCAAGAAGAAAGAGCCCTCAGCAATCGCGACCGTGAAATTCAGCGAGCAAAATGTTTGAACGCCGGCAAAGACATCGATATTCCCCGACCTTAGGCGCGCGGCAAGTGTCGTTTACTACTTGAGTCCTCGACGCACCAACAACGCGTCTACGGTGGGTTCTTGGCCGCGGAAGTCTTTGTACTGCTGCATGACTTCGCGTGTTCCGCCGCGGGATAAAATCTTGTCGCGGTACGTGGCCCCGTTGGCGGCGGTCAGGCCGCCCATTTTTTGCATATGAGCAAACGCGTCCGCGGCCAAAACCTCACTCCACAAATAAGCATAGTAACTAGCGGAGTAGCCTCCAGACCAAACGTGAGCAAAATACGAAGTTCGATAGCGAGGCGGCACAGGCCGGTAATCCATGCCAAAGCTCTTCAGTAACTGGTTCTCAAATGCAACAACATCCGTTGGAACTTCTTCTGTCGAAATGGAATGCCATCCGAGATCCAACAAGGCAGCAGAAACATACTCCAACGTTTCGTAGCCTTTGTTGAACTTGTTGGCCGCAATACTTTTGTCCAGGAGGTCCTTCGGGATGGTTTCGCCGGTTTTATAGTGACGGGCATAGTTGTTCAAGACTTCAGGATCGAGAGCCCAGTCCTCATGAAACGTGGATGGAAACTCGACGAAGTCACGTGGCACCGAGGTGCCGGAAAGCGTGGGGTACTCCACGGACGAAAACAGCCCGTGAACTCCGTGACCCAGTTCATGAAACATAGTTGTCACATGGTCCAAGCTCAGCAGCGTGGGTTCGCCAGCCGCCGGCATTGGTATGTTCATGACGTTGACAACGACCGGCAACTGGTTCAGGAGTCGGGACTGAGGAACGTATGCGTCCATCCAGGCTCCACCTTGCTTGGCATCGCGATGGAAATAGTCGGCATAGAACAAGCCGATTTGTTTTCCGTCAGCTCCGAGTACATCAAATACGCGTACGGTCGGATGGTAAACAGGCAGATCCTTGCGTTCGTTGAATCGGATCCCATAGAGCTTCCCATAAGTGTAAAAAACGCCGTTTTGGAGGACACTTTCCATCTCAAAGTAAGGCTTTACCAGATTTTCGTCGATCTGATATTTTTCAGCTCGAACCTTTTCTGAATAGTATTCCCAGTCCCATGCTTCGGGCTCGCCGTCGATTCCGTCTTGCTTCATGAATCGCCGGATGTCGATGGCTTCGGATTTGGCTTTGGCTAGAACACCAGGGGCTAAGTCTCGCAGCATTTTGAACGCGGCCTCGGGCTTGGCGGCCATTTGGTTCTCAAGCGTAAAAGCAGCATGACTGGCATAGCCCAGCAACTTTGCACGCTCGGCCCGAAGGCGAGCCAATTTGAGAACCAAGTCGCGATTATCAAGTCCTCCGGCTTCGCCTAGGCCTCGATTGGCAGACGCCAACCAAACACGCTTTCGCAAATCGCGGTTCTTGAGCGATAGCAGCACGGGTTGTCGCGTCGTGTTGGTGATCGCCAGGAGGAACTTTCCGACATGCCCTTTGGCTTGGGCGGCTTCCTTGGCAGCCGCGATATCCGCGATCGACATCCCGTCCAATTGCGAGATGTCATCAACGACGACGCCCCGTTCCTTGGTGATAGCCAAAAGATTTTGCTGAAATTGAGTTGAGACGGACGACAACTCTTCGTTGATAGCTCGAACAAGCACTTGTTGCTCGTCATTTAGTCTCGCCCCTGCCCTGACAAAATTTTCGTAAACCTCTTTGATCAAGCGTTGTTGTTCTTCATTCCATTTTTGCTTGGAGCGCTGCTGCCAGAGGGTTTCGACGCGTGCGAACAGTTTTTTGTTGAGATAGATATCGTCGGAATGAGAGGCCAAACGCGGTGCAATCTTCTCTTCGATTTCCTGAATCTTTTCGTCGGTATTGGCGGTCGTCATGTTGAAAAAGACAGCTTGGACTCGTTCGAGAATTTCGCCCGACTTTTCGAGCGAGACCAGTGTGTTTTCAAAGGTTGGAGCTTCCGGCAACTCGGCAATGGCTTTAACTTGAGCCAGTTGCTGCTCCATTCCGGCTTCGAAGGCAGGCTCGTAATGCTCGTGCTTGATACTTGCGAAGTCAGGCGCGAGGAGAGGCAGTTTGCTTGGCAACAAAAACGGGTTGTCGATTTGCATTCGAACCACTCGTGGGTAAGACTTTACGGGTGAGGGATTCGCAGGCAACGACTGTTGAGCGAGGCATTGGCTGGAACACGCCGCCAAAAAACCTGAAAAGAAAATGACGCGATTGGCGACTTTCCATTGCGGTTTGAACATGATCAGGGGTTCCTATCCAACTTGACTGGATTCGGTCAAAAGGGCCAAAAGTTTACTCAGCCCAGGCCAAGCTCCCGCTCGACCTGAGGACCCATTGGTTGAAATGCTTCACAGCGTGGGCCGTTGGCCTGGGCTAGATAAACTGCTGGGCCGTTGGCCCTTGAGGCAGTAAATCTCCGTCGATACCATCCCTGCTTAATTCCCTATGCTAACTGGCGTTCCATCAGCACGTGCACACAGCAGTTGCAGCGTTCGGAGGTCGATGCTGGCATTGATGAAATGCACGGACGCGTCACCCATTACAACTTGCGCACCGCCGGTGTGAAACGAGTATATTTCCCCTTGGTTAGTGCAATTCACCGAACAGGTAGCTCCAAGCGTCGATGTGATGGTACTGGCTACCGGAACACCGTTTACGACTGTCATATTGGAACCATCCACCGCAATATCATTGCCAGAGTATGCCCAAGGACCGTTCATGTACGCGGAGGAAGAAGAAGTCGCATAACTTTCGATTTTCTTACCGGAAACAAATCTTGCCGGACGTGCTGCCGCTTCTGCCACCATAAAGGTATTGGTAAGCCCATCCGTAATGGCTGCAAATTTGGTAAACGCATTGGTTTGCAGAATTCCCGCAACGCCAGAAGCACCGGGATAGGCAGGACTAGAAGCCGTGATGTTATCCCATGCAACCTGTCGATTGTTTCCACGATTCACCGCCATGTAATCTGTTAGTGCCGGTTTCCAGTCTCCTCCAGAGGCGTATAGCGTTCGATCTGCGGCTCCCAAGAGCGCTGTGTCAAGAAACTTGTCGGAAATCGCGCTGGATGGACAAAGATAAGTTGGGATCACCGACGAAGAAGCAACTCGATTCCCCACGTCATACCAGTCCAACTTTTGGTTGTAGCCATTCGCACCTGCATTGAGAACGTTCGTTTGCTCAAGCTGCGCGAGAACTGTAGTTAAGAAGCACTGTTTCGCATAATCTGCGGACAATGCCCCGGTCGTACCGACCTTTACAAATTCAGCCAATTCTCTATTCGGCAAGGTTGCTGCAGCTGGCGATTGAATGCTCGACGGTGGCAGTTTTTGCCTAGCCGATTCGAAGTTGTGCAGGGCCAATCCGATCTGACGAATACTGTTGCCGCATTGCATGCGACGTGCTGCTTCGCGGGCAGCTTGAACCGCGGGTAGAAGAAGCCCCACCAGAATTCCAATAATTGCAATTACCACCAAAAGTTCCACCAACGTGAAACCATGGCGCACGAATGATCGATTGCCCATTCCATTAACCCTGTCTAAAAAACAAATTGCGAAAGAACTGCCATTGACCTGCTTGGAAACAAGTGCTACGGCCTAAGAGTAGCGGAATGTTGAATTCCTTCAACCGAAAAAGACTGAATAATCTTGAATTCAACTGGTGGGCGAAAACCTGGGGGAATTGAGATTTCGGCCCACCACACGTCCTGCCGTCAAGCGTGGCGGTGTTACCTTCCTTAAGGAGCAGCTACGGAAGTCCAATTTGACCTTGTGGCATCGCAACTCTCCTTCACTCCTCACCCCCCCACTGTCCCCATCACCGTCAGGACCAGCGATCTGCCCTGTGCTCGATCCCTGTGTTCACACAAATAGATCCCCTGCCAAGTTCCCAAAGCTAGGGTTCCCTGCGTTATGGGGATCGACAAACTGCATCCCAATAGGGAGGATTTCACATGGGCCGGCATGTCGTCTAATCCTTCTGAAGTATGGATGTAGTCCAAGCTCTCTGGCACCAAGTGGTTGAGCGCGAACTCCATATCCCGTCTGACGTCCGGGTCCGCGTTTTCGTTGATGCTGAGGCTGGCAGATGTGTGCTGAAGGAAGACGTGAAGCAGTCCAACATGCAGCGAAGAAAGGATGCTTAACTCCTTGAGCACACGCGAAGTGATCAAATGGCATCCTCTAGCCAAGGGAGGGAGATGGATCGTCTTTTGTGACCAATGCATGGTGATTATCTACAGGAAAGTCTTGCAGGGATTGGATTTTTGGGTGGCCGAACTCGTCAGAATCCGCAGTAGTCCGATTTCAGCTACCGCACCTTCAAGGATACGCCACTTGACGGTCTTGGCAGAGTCCGCATACTTCGTTCATCCAAAGCTGGTTATCTCCGAGTCACCCTCAACGGAATCAAGGCATCTCTCATGCGTCGCGCAAAAATAACTATCATCGGTGCCGGAAACGTAGGTGCAACCTGTGCCCATTGGTGTGCATCTGCGGAGCTTGGCGATGTCGTTTTACTCGATGTTCCCCAAACGGAAAATATGCCCAAGGGGAAAGCCCTAGATTTAATGCAAGCGTCCCCCATCATGGGTTTCGACAGTCGACTTGTTGGCTCAACCGACTATGCCGACACCCAGAACAGCGATGTTGTGGTGATCACCGCGGGAATTGCCCGTAAACCGGGAATGAGCCGCGACGATCTCTTAAGCACAAACGCTAAGATCGTTTCCAGCGTCGCTCAACAGGTAAAAGCTAGCAGTCCGAACGCGGTTGTCATTGTGGTGAGCAATCCCTTGGACGCCATGGTTCAACGCGCTTTCCAAGTCCTGGGCTTTCCGTCGAATCGGGTAATCGGCCAAGCCGGAGTTTTGGACACCGCACGATTCCGCGCTTTCTTAGCCATGGAGCTCAACGTAAGCGTAGAAGATATTTCCGCGATGTTGATGGGGGGGCATGGTGACACCATGGTGCCTATTTCCAGTTGCACCTCCGTGGGCGGTATCCCTGTCACTCAACTGATCAAGCCGGAACGACTTGCCGAAATTGTGCAACGAACCCGGGACGGTGGCGCCGAAATCGTATCGTTGCTAAAGACGGGATCGGCCTACTATGCACCTGCCGCAGCAACAGCACAAATGGTGGAAGCCATCGTCCGGGACAAGAGGCGACTTTTGCCCGTTGCGGCGTTGTGCAATTCGGAGTACGGGGTGGGTGGCTATTATGTTGGCGTCCCAGTCATTCTTGGGAGCAACGGAGTCGAAAAAATTATCGAACTATCTTTGACCGATTCCGAGAAGGCGGCTTTTCAAAAGAGCGTTGACGCTGTTAAGTCTTTGGTGGCAACCATGGAACAGCTCTTGGCATCTGCCTAGTCAATCGCAAATGAAAGCATTCCATAGTCATGGTGGTCGACCGAATTCTTAGGCCGGGCGCCATTGACTTACCACCAATGCCCTTCATACAACCTGTTGTATCACTTGTCTTCGGCAAACCAACTCTTGTCCCTCATGCGTGTTTTAGCTGAATAGGAATCCTTGAATGAGTCGCCTCACGATGCTTCTGGAATCGATCGGTAACACTGCACCCACATTTTCTTCCACTGCATCAAGATGCCGGCCATTAGACAAGTCCACCATGGAACTGGGCATCCCACATCGCCTATTTGTTCCTGAACATTACGAACCTGGATACGATTATCCTCTTGTTGTTTGGATGCACAGCGACGCAAGTTGCGAGTTTGAGCTAGACAATGTGATGATGGCACTCAGTTCGCGAAACTATGTCGCCATAGCTCCTCGTGCAAACGTAAAGTGTCGTGGCAATGGGCGTCGTTTTCGATGGGGATCCTCCAACACCGACTGCGCAGTGGCCGAGGACCTCGTTTGGGACAGTGTTCAGGCCGTCGTCAGTCGCTTATCCGTAAACACAAACAAAATCTTTTTGGCAGGGTTTGGTTCGGGTGGGACAATGGCGCAGTGGATAGGACTGAAGTACGCTAAGCAAATTGCAGGGGTCGTTTCATTGAGCGGATCGTTTCCAAAGACGCCAAGAGTACTCTCCAATTGGAAACGAGCTCGCGATCTTCAGGTCCTTTTTGCTCAGCGTCAGAGCTCGACGCTTTGCTCGGAGGATGAGCTTTTGCGTGCGGTGCGTATTTCGCATCAATCTGGATTAGGTTACAGGTTCTGGCAGTTGCGATCAGAACAAGACGAAGGACTGGAGTCAAATGAACTGGATTCGACCATGCTCAAAACGGCGAACCGATTCATGATGAGCATCGTTACGGATACAGAATTGAATCTATCGCCCGAGTCGACCTGTGATAATGAATGCGTTGAGTTCGGCTTCAATTAATGGACGCTGACGTTAGCCTCATTGAGTTGACCGAGGTGAGCATTGAGCGAGGAACCACACGTATTCTTGACCGCGTTCATCTGAATATTCCTCAAAGACAACACGTTGCCATCGTTGGCCCAAATGGTTCGGGCAAGTCAACATTGCTCAAATTGCTGATGAAGTTTTTTTACCCCTCCGTCGTCGATGGCCAGTCTGGGACGGTTCGTATTCTAGGCCAAGAAGAATGGAATGTATGGGAACTTCGCTCACATCTGGGCTTCGTCAGTTCTGACATCGATCATCACTTTACCCTGGGTCGTTCAGCACGGCTCAATGCGATGCAAACGGTACTCACGGGCTATTTTTCCGCAGAGCTTGAGCCAGATCAAAATTCCATCACCGAGGTGATGAAGTGCGATTCCAAAAGGATTTTGGAACGATTTCAAGTTAGCAGTCAATCATCGAAGTGCCTAGGGCACATGTCGACGGGCGAGCGTCGTCGGGTTCTTCTTGCTCGCGCTTTGGTGACGCAACCACAAGCCATCGTTCTCGATGAACCCACAACCGGATTGGACATCCGTGCGCGCTTCGAGCTGCTTGGCATGCTCAATGAATTGGCGTTCGCTGGCACTCAAATCGTTCTGGTAACGCATCACCTCGAAGAAATCTTGCCCTGCATCGATCGCACCATCTTGTTGAAAGCCGGGAAAGTGTTTCTAGACTCGCGGACCAAGGAGGCTCTGAGTGAGGACGCTATAACGGCTCTTTTCGATACTCCAATCCGGATCGATCGGGATGCAGGTGGTTTTTTTCACTCCCGCATCCGCTGAGATTACTTCCACTCGCAATTCCGACACTCCAATTCACGATTCCATTCGTGGTGCCCTATCGTAGCTCTCATCGACAACGTAGCAGGATGATGGTTTGCGCGAATCAGGGTTGGTTTGCAACATAGCTGTTGCAAGATCACCGAGCGCAAGGACAATTGAAAGCAGTGTCCCACCTCCAAACATTAGCCAACGAGGCCATAATCTATCGCGGCGGAACCACCATTGCATCTCCGGGTTGGATTTGTTCCATTTCTCGAATCGTGGATGAATACCAAACACGCGGCGGCAAGTAATCGTACGGTCTTGGGTTCGTCCCTGGGAAATCTACGTTGATTTTCGGACCAACGTCTTCCTTCACTCCTGCCCAATAGTTGTTGGAATCCACGTCCATCGCTTCCAGATCAAAGAACAGCTCAGTCCGATCTGTGATGTAGTTCACGTGTTGTCGAGCGATCGCGCTCAGCGCAGTCGTATATGCCTGTTGCGCTTCCAGGAAATCGCGAGCCGCCACGTTCTGGACGGATAACTGCAGTCTCAGGCGAGTGCTAATGACTCGCTCGAAAGCCAACGCAGCGCTTGCAACAGCGATCGTGTATTGATTTCGATCTAGTGCTAGTTGCCGCAAATCTTCACGAATGTCGAGCTTGATGCTGTCTTCCGCTGCCATCAAGTTGCGAAGCCCAACATTGTAGTTGATCAAGGCCAATCGAAAATTGTTGCGTTGCAATCGCCGATTCAACGGCGTGTCCAACGCGATGCTCATTCGGGTCTCGCTATCGTCAAATGTGAAATCCAATGGATTGTTGGCGGAACTCTTGGTACGCAGCACTTCCGTTGCGTGCAAGTCCACAATGGATCGCAAATCGTCGCCCGCTAGTTTGATCTGCCGCCACGCGTCCGCGAGTCCGCCGCGTTGGTTCATCAAATCCAGTCGCTGTACCAGACCGGTCAGCAATGCTTCATCATGGTCAATGACAATTTCTTCCCACCCATCAGGCCCTTTTTGAAGCAATCGATCGCTCAATTCTATGGTCTTGTCGACGGTAGTCTGAATCTTCGATTCGATCGACTTTCCATCGGATGGCAGTATGCCCTTGGTCGCATCCAATGCTAACGCTTCAAGTTGTTCCACAAGTTTCATCGACCCGGTCATCCGTTCGGGAATTTTGGTCAAACCATCCCTCGCGTTTAAGGCCGTTTCGGAGTTCAGATTGGACGAAATTGCCTCCAAGAACGCGACCAGTGAGGCGAGCTTTTCCGCCGACTCGGTTCGTCGCTTGAGCAAGGCACCCCTTTCCTGCGGTCGCGATCCCGATTGTTTGCTAGCAAGTGCAAGATCGATCATTTGCATTTCTGATGAACAAAACTCGATTGCTCGTATCAAGATCCGCAACGGAGGGGCAGGGGTTTCCGACTTGATTTGAGCGTCGAGCTCTCTGCGCAGCATGTCAACTTGCATTCGGATACCCATGATCTGCAGAAGCTGCTGCAGTTGCTGGAGCTCCTGGGCTGCTTTGTCGACGGCTTGCGTTGGACTTCCACCGGTGTTGGAAGGAAGCAGCCCAATTGCATTCCCAAGCGTTAGGTCCATTCTTTTTTGAATTCGAAGTATGTTTGACATGCGATCCGCCAGTACCTCCGCTACATTGGCCAGCGTGGTTGCATCCATGGTCGATGCGCCGCGAGCGTTGAGCAGCTCGATTCTCGCGCGATTTATCATCTGTCGAGCGACGCTCAATTCGTCTTTGAGCGAAACCGACTCGAGTTCCGTCAAATCCATGTAGATGGTCATCTCGATCGGAAGTCCCAGGCGAAACTTGAGTTGGTCGAGCGCCGCCTCAAGTGTAAAGCAATTGTTGACAAGATTGCTTCTCGTGCGAAGAACGTTCTGCTCAAACTGGTCGACCTGGATTTTTTGGATTTTTTCCGCCGTGCGATACTCGGCTTGACTCTGAAGAAATCCCCTGAGGTTCGTAAAGTAGTCTTGGGCATTGATTTCGATGCTTCGAAAATTAAGAAGCAAGTTGTAGTACTGACTGGAAATATCGCGAAACAATTGCTTGCGAAATCTAAGATAATCTCGCGTCGCGTAAATCACATCGCGTTCCGCTCGAGTCAAGCTTTCAAAACGCACATCCCTTTGAAAGACTGTCTGCTGGAAATCGAAAATCATCTCGGACCCCACATCGGCAGCAAAACCCGTTGGTCCATTGAACGTAAGTACTACGCTATTCGCGAAGCGAGCTAAGAACTGGCCACCGGTAGCAAGCGCCTTTTCGACTCCGACTCCCGACGGAACCGCCAGCTGGTTTTCTGTCAAACCGTTGTTCTGCAAATGCCGATAATTGGCAGCCGTTCCATTGCCAAACGGAGATGGGTTTAACTCGTATTGATACCGCTGACGTGTCAGTGTCAGTGCGGACCGGAAGAGGACTTCTTTTCTCGCTTGATATTCGCGGCTATTGATCGTAGCCAGTTCCATCAAGTTCGCCAAAGTTAGGCGGCGAACCTGGCTATTAGACGCATCGACTTTGGACTCGGCAAAAGACAAAGCATACTCTTGACGAAGCGATTCGAATTCAAGCATCCTGTCAAGGCAACTCTTCGGGAGTACCTGCCAGGCTTGAGACGGTATCGTCACTTTGTTGATAGGAGCGTTGTCGGTACGCGTTGCAGTTTCGGGCTCAGGCCCATTGGTCCCCGAAATCGGATTCTTGTCGTCACTAAGTAGAGTCACTGTTTCTGTTTGAAAACTCGCCTGGACAATCCCCGATGCGGGTTGGAGGTTGTTCGAAACAGGTTCCGGCTCATCGGGTTGTTGGTTTCCAAAGGATCCATTCGCAATATCCGTCGGAGGAGAACTAGGGGCGTCGCTTGCCAGTTCCGGGAGCGAATAGCCATTGAGAACCGAACGCGGCACCGGCAATTGCGGGCAATCTGGGTTGGTTGAATCATAAAAGCGACTTCGTGGGTCCGGTTTCACGGAGTAGTCGGCAGAAACTCGCTCTCGAAGACGGGCTGACTTTTCCTGAACAATGCGATACGTGTCCCGATCGGCCGCCCTGCGATATTTGGTACGGGTACATCCGTTGGCAAGCACTAGCCAGGATGAAACCAAACAGAAAAGAGCAAGCGAACGCATACTTTGGTGGGATTTCCGGGCCAACGGACTCTAGACTGTGGGTCAACTGCCTTAGCATCGGCAGTCACGTAACGATTCTCCGGTTTGTGCCAGATATTCCACCGGAATTGGCGGCAATGAGAACTAGTTAGGAAAAACAGGCTGACTTTAACGGCCTTATTGGTGACGCAAGGCCTCAATCGGGTTCATGCTAGCGGCTTTGTAAGCAGGATAAACTCCAAACACGATACCTATCGCTACGGAGATTCCAAATGCGATGAAAATAGATCCCAAGCTGGTCGAAGTCTTGATTCCTAGAAGCAAAGTAAAGACCATTGGCAATAGGACCCCCACTGCCACGCCAAGGATTCCGCCACTGGTGCTCAGCACCGTTGTCTCCATGAGGAACTGCATGATGATGTGACGGCGTTTTGCGCCGATCGCGCGCCGAATCCCAATCTCACGGGTTCGCTCGGTCACGGTCGCCAACATGATATTCATAATACCGATACCACCGACTAGCAGTGAGATTCCAGCGATCGATCCCAAAACCAAATTCCACAGTCGCTTTTCGCGTTCAGCCTGATTTAGAAGTTCGAGAGGCACTTGGACTTCGTAATCTTTTTTACCAGAATGACTTTGCGAAAGCATCGTGCGAACGATGGAAGCAAACGGACGAACTTGAGTCTGCTCCGGGAATTCAATCGTAATTTCACTCAACTCGATTCGCACGTACTGTCGGGACCCGGTTTCGACAAGCCGTTGGACAATCCCCATTCGGTTCTGAGCAGACGAAATAGGGATGTAAAGATCATTGTTCTGATCGTCGGTCTCATTACTCAACGACTTGGAGGTGCCGCTTTCGCGAGTTCCGACAACGCCTATCACGCGGTAAGCATCATCACCCACCAACAAGGACTTTCCCAATGGGTCTTCAAAGCCAAAGATCTCGTTTGCGATTCTCTGCCCTAAAACGATGACGTTGGCTGACATTTCGACATCATTTTCGGTAAAGAAGCGCCCATGGATTTGCATTTCTTTGACTTGCGGAAGTGCTGCGGTTGTCCCAATGATCCTAGCGGAGGTGATATGTCTCTTTCCGTGCTGGAGGTTCTTTTTGTGAATTACCGAGGGTACTACTGTACAACCCTCTTGAGTAAACTCCTCAAACATCCGAAGGTCCGAATAGGTCAATCCATAGGCAAGGACAGCCGTGGAGGACGTGCTCATGGGTGTATCATTGCTCGGCTGTGGCTTGACGCTTCTCACGATAACATTTGCCGCTCCAAGTCGGCGAATTTGCTCGAGTGCCTCTTGCTTGGACCCCTCTCCAATCGAAAGCATGGCGATGACGGAGGCTACTCCTAGAATCGTCCCAAGCAGGGTTAGAACGCTCCGCAGCTTATGAAGAAGCAAATTGCGGATGGCTAGGCGGAAAGTGGCGAGCAGCACGGATAAGAAACAGTTGCTAGGAAGCGGGAATTGTCAAATCTTTGTCTGAGAACATAGCTTCCATTAAATCCTGAGCGTTCATCGCGATCGATTCGCCCTCGGACAATCCACTTTGAATGCTCACTTTGGTATCGTTGGTTTGGCCAAGTTCGACTGGGCGAGCGTGTGGTCGATTGCCTTCATCACGCACAATGACGTAAGTCTTTTCATCATGCTTGACAACAGCGTGAAGTGGAACAGTCAACACGTCGGCTAAAGAATCAACCAGAATTTCGGAAACCGCAGTCATACCGGGTTTGAGCCCCTCGACTTTTTCATCGATCGTTACAATGGTTTGATAAACTTTTGTGTCATTTCCAGACCAACTGTTTTGTTCCGGCAAGACCGCGACCGACTTCACGGTACCGTGGTACAACAAGTGCGGGAATGCATCAATCGTGATGCGGACTGAAAGCCCACTATGAACTTGATCTAGCGCAGATTCATGAATCCGCGTTTCGACCTGCATCGAATCCAAATTTGGGATCGATAGCAACTTCTGTCGAAACAAGACCGGTACGCCCTCTCGTACTTCGTACGATTTACTGCTCGGGTATGCGACAAGTCCTGATTGTGGTGCATGGATCTTGCACTTTTTGAGCTGCATTTGATATCGAGCTAATCGCTCTTCCTCTTTCTTAAGCGATTCTTCTTTGGCTCGCATGAGGGCTTTCACTTGCGCGAGCTTCGCTTCGTTGTTCCTCAAAACCTGTTCGAGCCCTCGATTCGAAGTGGCCACCTTGCCTTCTAAGCTCAACAAGTCCTTGCGTTGCTCGTAGACCTGCATCTTCTTGAGCGTCGACACCTCGGATTGAAGTTGATTCAATTTTGCGGCAAACTGTCCTTCTGCTTGAAAGTAGGTCAATTGGATTCGACGCACTTCGTTGCTGCTAGCATATCCGAGTTTGAACAGAGACTGGACGCCTCTCTGTTCCTCGCGACGGAGCTCCATCGTTGCCTGAGCTGCAATAATTTCATTGTTCACATCATCGATGCGCCGTTTGTTGGCATCGACCGAAAGTTTTTGCGTTCCATTATCTTTGTCGACATACATTTCCAGTTCGAGTTCCGCCAATTTGATGAGCAGTTCGGCCTCCGCCTTGGCTGTCGTGTTCATGGTTAGCTGGTTCTTTAGATTGGCTTCCGCCTGAATCTTCTCAGCTATTGCGTTTTCGGTGTACAGGGTCTGATCATCCAGCGCTTCCTGCATCGGATTGGAATCTAGTTCAACGACGAGATCTCCCTTGGTGACTGACGCACCATTGGGAATCATCCAGAGAATGGTAGTGCCATTGATGTTGTCTTTTCGGACATCCTCCACTTCGCATAGCAATTCGACATTCGATTGGCTCTCCAAGCTCCCGCGTTCCAGGACGACCACTTCAAGATCCGTCCGATCGACTTCGTGCCATACGACTTGACCTGAAAGCGACGAAATCGTGGTCCGCTGTTGGTTCCAACTCCAAGCCGAAAAAGAGACAACCAAAAGAGCCAGGACCAAAACCCAAGTGCGACTGTGTTTTGAAGCACGAGGCCATGGATTGACGCTACTGGAAATGTCGGAACGGCGAGCAACCGTGGACATAATATTGTTTCCGTAATTTGGGAGGCTGGACCATCCAGTTTCAAAAAAGGATGGCGGGAAAACGGGAACTTTGGGCGGGAGGCTAGGATAGGGGTGGGATTACCCTCTATCCGCATTTATCGTTGCGGATAGGGGGCACAGTTCAAGTTTAATCCATTTCGTCGAATAAATCAACCTAAAGTTGTCGCCCTAGGGGGGGCGAAATGGCAAAGTTTGCCAAGACCTTGGTCCGCATCTCCGAGGTGGACAAAACCTCGCGTTTCTGAGATACGCTGCTACGGCTATAACGCGTCAGCAATGGACTCTAAGTCTTCTGCTTGTAATTCTTGAGCTGCGATCTGTATTCGCGCCCCCGCTTTGCTAAGCGCGGCAATCACTAGAATTCTCAATACGTTTGCTATGGCGCTGGTTGTGCCTTGCTCGAGAGCACGACGCACCAGGCGATGTTGTGTGTTGAGGATGATTTCATTCTTACCGGCTGGGCTGCGCTGAAAATGCTGATCGATTAGACGTTGAAAACCGCGAGGTAATTCGCCGTTCTCACGCAACTCATCGAAGGTCTTTGAGAGTTCGTACCGTTCGTTCACAAAGGCCATGACGGGTTGGTTGTTGGAGGTCGAAGCCAGGAAGACATTCGAATCTAACGACTCGAAGAAGCCCTGCCACTCCGCCGAGGCATCGACGCGCTCGTCCAGGCCCAAGATCGACTCGCAGAAATTCGACGACGAAGGACTGGCAGCTCTCAAGTCAACTTGCTCGAGTGTCATTTCACCCAGCATGGCAGCTAACAACGTTTCTTCAAAACTTCGAAGCGTGTGAATACAAGGGGTCGACCCATTGGCAAAGAACTCATTGAGCCAAGCCTCTTGGCGTCGATCGGCGTTGTACCATACCACATAGTCCGCTTCGTCTTCGACCAAAGCGTCAGCCCGACTCCGGTTGAGGATTTGCTCGACGGTTAATTCTCCATGCGAAGTGATGAACTTATAAGTCGATTGCAAAAGCACTCGCAGCTTTTCATCATGTATCGCCATACCTGCAAACGTATAACGATGCCAGTGAAGGATGGATTGCCATCGGTGAGGGTGGTTTCTAGTGAGTTCATCGAAGTGAACGTAAATCTCATCGGAGATGGAATCGCAGACCGAATCAAAAATCGCATCGCGAACAAGATCTTCGCGATTGGACGTTGGAGAGCAATTTGGGAGCTCAAGCACGCCTCGCAAAAACGGCGCCCAAACAGGCACCAACTCTCGAATATGACGCGAGATAACCATCCTTCGAACGCTAACAGCGATTGTTGCATCGTCCGCAAATCCGGGAGTGCGCTGCGGTGAAACGTAGAGGGCGCCTTTGATCGCGACGGGAGCTTCTACAGCGATGAGAATTACGTCCAACGGAGTTTCACCGAAATAGGATGCAATCTGTTCTTCGACCGCGTCACTATCGGGCGTCGGTTCCAACCAGGACGCTTGTATTAAGTTGGACCGTGCACTAGCCAGATTGAGGTGGATGGGAATAGGCAAAAAGTCCGCGTACTGCTTTATTCCTGATTCAAGCAATTCTGCGTCGTCGGCGAAGACCGCGTAGTTGGGCTTGAGAAAAAGTCTTACGGATGTTCCAACCGTTGTGCGATCGGAGGTGGAAAGCTCGATATCGGTGCCAGCGCCGGCCTCCCATCGTACGGCTTCCTCTCCTTCGAATCGAAGACTATCGACGATAATTTTATCCGCCAACATGAAGGCAGAAAAAAGTCCAATCCCGAACTGTCCGATCAGATTGCTACCGTCGCGCTTGTTGGAATGCATCGAAATATCGAAGGCATCGGTTGCCCCTTTCTTGATCAGCCCCGTAATGCCGATTCCAAGCGTCCCCAAATAGTCTTCTGCTTCGTTATAAGACAACCCGATTCCGTCGTCGATGAAGGTAAGGGTGCGTTCGGTCGCGTCTTGCAGAACATCAATTCGTCCTTGGTAAGACAAATCGCGAGCACGCCGCCGCATAATGGCGTCGTGAGCATTTTGCAGCAGTTCCCGAACGGGAGTATTGGGATGGCTATACAGCGATGTTCCCATTATCTCAATTACGCCAGCAATATCGACTTTGAATGGGATCCGCTTGGCCTTTCGTGGCGTTGGAGACTCCGGTTCCATCAAGACTTGCCCGTAACCTTTTCTAATACTTCTTCGGTCACGTAAATCGGGAGGGGTGGTTGAAAAGTCACTGCGACGGCAATCGCATCGGAAGGCCTCGAGTCGATTTCGATGATCTCCTCACCTCGCTTGAGACGCAGATGGGCAAAGTAAGTCTGGTCTTGAAGATCCGAAATGACCACACTCTCAATTTGTGCTCCTAGCGCCTCGGCAATGTTGACAATCAAATCGTGCGTAAGAGGCCTCGGTGGAGTCGCCTTGGCTTTTACCCGTCGGTCAATACTGGTCGCTTCGAAAATTCCGATAAGGATTGGGAATTGCCGTTCGCCGTCGACTTCTTTCAAATAGATGACTTGGTTGTCGCTGATCTCGCTGATAATGATGCGAGAGAGTTGCATTGGGACAGGTGTAGACATGATGGACAAGTCAATAGGCAGTTGGGAAGAGGCAGTACATTCTCTGGACGCACCTAAGTATACACCATTGTGTGAGGACCGTAATGTTTCGTTTCTTCCAGAACCGCAGGCTCAATGCGTCAGCTGGACAAAACGGGGACCCAAACGGGAGAGCGAGGCTCCTGCCGATCTAGGTTCGCATGGATTCGGCAGGAGCCTCACCGCCTCACCCTCCCGAACCACATTTGTGTACTGACAACACGTTACCTTAGCCATGCGGTCAATAAGTCTATCTGCGAGCGGGTTGCCACTGATTCGCAAACTGCTCCGGTTTGTACATCGGCAGATAGCGGTAGTACACTTCCAAACACATGCAGGCGACCGCTGTTGAATAAACACGACCGCCATATCCACCCCAGATGCATGTTGGATTCCAAGAGCCTTCGAATTGTCCCCGCGGGACTTGTGTGGAGCAGAGTTGTTGCTTCAGAGAATCATTCCACTGTTTCCAGGCATCCTCCATGGAGTTATTTCCATGGAGGTTCGACCTAGCCGCTTCCGTATCCCCTCGCATTTGATACATAGCTAGAGTGGCATAGTACCAGTAATAAAGGTTTTCTTCGCTCCGACCAGGCAGATTTTTTAGCAACATGCGTTGGCCTTCTTCGGCGGCTAGTGGCGCAAGCGGGAAGCCTAGCAATAGTCGCGAAGCTAGAGCTTCCGCGGTCATGGCTGGTGTGGCTTGTTCTGGAGGCGCCATCTGCCCGGATCGAGGGCGGTATACGGCAAGACCTCCATGCCGGCCTGTGCTCACCGAATCCAGGAACACTTGCATAAGAAGCCTGGATTGATTTGGCAGTTGGAACGACCGATGATTCGATGCGCTGTTGAGCAACATCGCTTGCCAGCCGAACTGACTGAGGTCGCCTGGATCGTCCGTTGGAAACTCATACCGCCAGCCACCGGTGCGCGAGTTCATCGCGTTGAGGCTGTACCTGCAGGCACTTTGAATCGCCGACAACAATGCAGGATCACCAGTCATGCCGTAGGCTTCTGTGATAGCTAGGGCCGCCATGCCGTGACTGTACATGCGCGCGTACCGCACGGTCGGCTCCCGTCCAACCTGCTCGCGACCGGAAAGATCGCCTGAGGTCGGAAACTGTTGGCTGAGCAAATAGCGAAGGCCAGCAGCCACATTGTCCTTATACTGTCCGTCGGTGTGTGTATGACCTGCCCCCAAGAAGGCCAAAAGAGACAGACCCGTCATCGCTGTATTGGCTTTGAGCCCAGCGTTATGTCGATTCTCGCTGTCTGCGCGACCGGTGGCTGCTGGCGATTCTCGCCCTGCTCCATGCTCAGCGGCATTCCATCCACCGTCTGGTCCCTGTGCTCTTGCTAACCACGCCAAAGCTCGCTCCACCGCCGCTTCGGTGTTAACGTCCCCACCGTTTTGCATGGCGAATTGGAGGCGCTGAGGAGACATCCGCATTTGGTAATTGGTTGGGACGGGTTGTTGATCGACTCGCCGTTTCGGTGGAGCGACTGGTTGCGCAGGTGGAGCAGCAGGTTGAACAGTCACTCGACTCAAGTCTTGGGATTGCGTCGCAACACTTTGCGTCGACGATGTCGCTTGGCTAAGATTCGGCAATAGGGCAAGCTGGGCAATTTGCTCAGCCGTCTCAATCGGCGGCAGTTCCGGCTCTGGGTTTTCACTTCTAGGGACAGGCATGGATTTCGTCGATGCGACTAGCAGTTCAGGAATCTTTGGAGTCTCGCTCGCCAGAGTCTGGCTGGACTCTGACGGCGAATCTGCGGTCCGTTTCAGAGGGGCTTCCCATGGATTCGGTGACGGCTCCTCGGACTCCGTTTTGTCCACCCCATTGTCCTCAGGACTCGGGCTCGCATCAGGTTTCTTTTCCTCTTCTAACATCAGGATAGGTACTGACAATGAAACACTTTCGGTCCTCGCGCCTCCTTGATTGCCACCGCCAAATCCCGGTGTCACAATCCGTGTTCCATACGCGTACATCAATAGCCATACGTGTGCGAGAAAGGCTAACGCAATGCATTTGGTTAACGACTTGGTCTGTCCCCATTTGGTCCATGAGGCGACGAGCAAAGCTATTGCAACGAACGCGAGAAGCACACCGAGAATGATCGCCCAAACGCGACCAGTTCCCATGTCTCCAATGGCAGCCAAGGATGCGAAAGATGGTAACCGCATGATCGCCTAGCGAAGAGTTCCTGGCATTTGGTAGGAAGAGGCGGAAACGCCATCGATTCGTGCTCCAGATCGCGTTATCGCGATGTGCGCATCAACCAGATGTTGCCACTTGACATCTTTGTCCGGTTTTAGCAGAACGGTTGTACCCGCATAATTCCGCACAGCCTGACTGAGGAGATTCGTTAGTTGCTCAGGCGTAACCCTTTGGCTCTCATACTGAATAGAACCGTCGAAAGCGAGGTAGACTGCTTTGCTCGACGGTCCTTGCAACATCGCCCCATTGGGCGCAACCTTAGCCAAATCGATTTTGATCTTGGACTCGTTCTCCGTGAAGCGGGTCCCAACCATGAAGAAAATGATCAACAAAAACAACACATCGATCATACTGGTGAGGTTGATCGTCGGTAGTTCGTCTTGGTTGAGCTTGAGTGGCATGATAACGCTAAGCTGCCTTTCGCGAACGCGACCGAGTTCTAGACGTGTCGTTTTCCTGAAGCCCCTCTGCGCTAACGACTTCAACA
Source organism: Pirellula sp. (assembly GCA_031374925.1). GTDB lineage: Bacteria > Planctomycetota > Planctomycetia > Pirellulales > Pirellulaceae > JBKCUI01. The sequence continues at coordinate 37,503 of JANMHA010000351.1, forward strand.
AGTCGTTGTGCATGGCTGTCCATTTCCATGATGAGCTTGTCGGTACGTCCAAGGAAGAACATGTACATGAGGTAAGCAGGAATGGCGACGAGCAAGCCGGCCGCAGTTGTCAACAATGCTTGGCTAATTCCGCCAGCCAGCAAGTCAGGTCGTCCCATGGCCTGCGCGCTTGCGATGTCGTTGAAGGCCTGTATCATTCCGAGGACCGTGCCAAGCAATCCGAGCAAAGGAGAGACATTGCTGATCGCGTTGAGCAATCGCATGTTGCGTCGCAATAGATTGCTTTCTCGCTCGCCTGCATCGAGTACCGCTTGTTCCACTTCAACCGCCGGTCGTCCGTACTTCTTGACTGCAGCAGACAGGATTGCAGCGATCGGGCTGGGGTTTCGTTCACACAGCTCCAAGGCTTCTTCGCGGTCGATTTGTTGTTGTTGCAGTTGCTCGATCAGGCGTTTAACGAATGGCCTTGGGATAACTCTGCCGGTTCTCAGATGAATAAATCGCTCAAACGCAAAGACCGTGAGCACGAACGAGCACAGCGCGATGGGATACATCATCAGCCCTCCATCGTGAAAAATCTGCAATAAGCTTTTTACTGGGATTTTTGGGTCTTTGCTTGGATCTGCCGAGCCGTTGATGGCTGCGTTGGGAACGGGAGTAGGAGCGTTTGGCAACGGGTTTGCTGCCATTAAGGCCCTTGGTTGGCCTATGCCCGATTGGCCTAAACTTGGTTGGCCACCCGTTGGAGACTGGAACCTGTTTGCTTGATACTGGGGCGGCCCGCCATTGGGCGGAGGGACGCCGTTTTGGGCCTGCCCAAACGAAAGGTTGGGAACCATCGCAACGAATAAAATCAATGCGGCTACATCGATAATCCAGCGGGAGCAAAGTCGCATTGCGATGGGAGAGTGGACCTTCATCGCTTGGTTCCTAAACGATCGTTGACTTGTTGATTTGCAATGGAGACGGATGGAAGTATGCTCAATCGTTCTTTGGCTGTCAGAACAAAGGGACTTTGGTTGAATTGGTTAATAATTGTTTGGTATGCTTCCTTTGCACCTTGTGTGTCTTGCATCGCTTCGGAGCATTGAGCAATTTGCAAAAGGGATGCCGCACTCCAATATTCCTGATTGGGTATCTTCAACGCCTCACGATAAGCAACCAACGCATCGGAATACTTGCGCTGCATCAAAAACGTCTCACCCATCATCCAATATCCACGAGCCACCAGTTCGTCCGGTGTCGAGATCGTTCGTTGCGTGATGGAAGTTAGGACTTGTCGAGCAGCATCGAAGTCGGCCTTGGAGACCAAGCATCTCGCTAAAAGGTAATCGACTTCACAGGCGCGATTACATTTGGGAAAATCGTTGCGAATTCGCAAAACCAACTGTTCTGCCTGACCCCACTCCTTTCGCAAAGCCAGCAATTCAGCGGACCGAAGGAGAACGACCGAATACCAGTCGGGCTTGCGAGCATTGTCAACACTGGATTCGGCTCTTTGGATAAGCCATTTCCAATAGGCTTCCGCTTCTGGCCAACGTTGCAATTGGTAGAGAGTTTCCGCCAATTGGAATCGAATGGATACTTCCAGTTGTAGGTCGGTGGTTGGACTCTCCAGTGCTGCCTCAAAATCAGCCTTAGCAAGTTCCAATGCTCCCAGTTCCAGTTTGGCCTGGCCACGCAGCATGCAAGCATAAGGGTGCAGCTCTTTGCTACAGCCCATGGAAATCGCTTGATCGGACCATTCTGCAGCTTCTTTCCATCGCTTATTCTCGGAGGCGCTTCGAGCGAGTCGAACACGCGCTTCAATCGAGACTGGGCTTTCGGGATACTGATGGACCAAACGCAAGAGTACTTCGTTCGAGGTGGTCTTCTCACCGGATTCAATGAGCGCCATTGCTAGTTCATACAGCGTGGCTGCAGGCGGATTGCTAGCTAAAGCTATGCGAATCACCGGGTCCAACGCTTGCAAAACGTCTACGGATTCACCCAGCGCCTTGGCCACTTTGATGGTAAGGAGTTTGGCTTGGATCTTGAGTTCGTCGTTGACACCTTGTGTCGACAGGCGATCTAGAAAAGCACGGGCTTCGCCGTATTGTTCGCTATACCAGCATGCCAAAGCGCAGCCCATGACAGCTTGATTGTGGGATGATTCCGACTCTTTGGAATTCTGCATCGCATTTTCAAAGCAGGATCGTGCGGCGGTGTAGTCCTGGCGATTTTCGAGAAGAAGGGAACCAAGCTCAAGCCATACGTTGGGATTTGCCTTAGTCACCTTTCGGTCCGTTCCGGCCGTTCCAAGAAATGTTCGTAGACGTTGTTCTGCAAGTTCGAATCGCTGCTTTTGGCGGTCCCATTTCGCGTGAACGAGTTCTGCGTTTTCGATCCATTTGAACAATTGCCTGGAATCCATGGCCCTGCCAGACGCAGTCGTATTGTCTTGGAACTTCTTGGCTTTCCCTAACCAATTAGAGAGCTTGACGGCGCACCCATCACACGGTTCGATTGCCCAATCTGACATAGCTGCGAAGTATTCGCATTGAATAGCCAACTCCGAGTCAGGGCATTGTTCGGCAACGGAGCGGAATAGACTCGACGACTTTTGAAATTGCCGGCTTGAATAAGCCTCTCTAGCGCTTTGGTAGAGCGAAATCAATGAACTGGTCTCGGTCTGTCGCGAGATTCCAGTCAGCGTGGTCAACCACACGAATGTTATTGACCACATTATTATTCGTTTTCGTGAATGCATGACTCGAATGCATACAAAAACACTCGAGGTTGTATCAAGAGAAGTGAGGTTAACCTCGTAGTCTAGGTAGAATATGCTTGATTTTAACTGAACGCTGCTTGTCAAGAATTCATAAACTAGTTATCCAACTAAACCTCGCGAAAATCGGTCGTCGAAATTGCCCTTTTTTGATCTTAAGGAGTATTGGAATGAGCATGTTACAAGAATTCAAAGCCTTCGCGATGCGAGGAAACGTTATCGATCTAGCCGTGGCCGTGGTCATTGGGGGAGCCTTTGGAAAGATTGTTACCTCGATGGTAAATGACATCGTGATGCCACCATTGAACCTCATAACCGCTAAGACCGGTGTGAACTTCAACGGTCTATCTCTCAAGTACTCCCATGTTTTTGGTTCCACCGTGGATCTACCGAAGATGGACGGTGGCAAGCCGGTAACGGATGCCGCAGGTGCTGCAGTCATGGTACCATCCGATCCTGACATTCTAAAATATGGACCATTTCTGCAAGCATCTTTGGACTTTTTGATTGTCGCATTTGCGATTTTCATGATGGTCCGATTAATGAACACGCTTCAGAAGAAAAAGGAGGAAGCCCCAGCACCGCCCACGCCGCCGAGTGAAGACGTGTTGCTATTGCGAGAAATTCGCGACTCGCTGTCCAAAAGCGCACCCCGTCGTGCCGACTAGGTTTCTGTCGTTACTAGCAAACGGACACGGATAAACGGACACTGAATTCCGTTTAACTCAACCACGTTGGCAGAACACCCATGGCTGGCAGTTCTACCATTTGGATCTTTTCAATCGCGCTGATCGCCATCAATTGATCGAGCGCAACCTTGGGCGGAACTCCATCGAGATTGAGTACGCCAATGGCATGACCACCAGGTTGCGGGCTGGCTCGACCAACCGACATCTGACCAATGTTAACTTGATGCTGGCCGAACACCGTACCCACCCGACCAATGATGCCCGGCACGTCGGTGTGAGTGAAGAACAGCATGTGACCGTCTAGATAAGCTTCCAATCGATAATCATCGATTGAGATCAAGCGTGACATGTTGTTGCCAAATACGGTGACGCCAGCTTTCACCTTTTTGCCGCTGCCGCTGACTTCAGCCGTAATCGAGGAGCTAAAAGCACCGAGTTCGCGATTCCTGTTTTCGGTCAGTTCAATGCCATGCTCGCGGAGCAGCATTTCCGAATTGATAATATTGACGTCGTCCGCCATAGCTCTTTCTAACAAACCAGCACAGAAGGCCGACGTGAGTAGCTTCGTATCTTTGTCGGCAACTTCTCCGCGGTAGTTGAGTTGGCATGAACCGATGCTCCCGTCGTGCCACTGGGCCATCAGCAGACCAAGCCGATAGGCTGCGTCGAGATATCCGCGAAGAGCATCCAAAGTCTTGGGATCGAGCGACGCGACATTGACCGCATGTCGAATTTCGCCCGTTTTGAAGAAATTGATCAATAGCTGTATGCCTTCGATCGCAACTTGCGTCTGCGCCTCTTCGGTGCTTGCGCCCAAATGCGGAGTACAAATGACACCGGGCATGCCAAACAGCGGGCTGTTTGTACAAGGCTCTTCCTCGAAAACGTCCAAAGCCACTCCCGCTATGATTCCGCGTTTCAACCCTTCGACCAGCGCTGCCTCCTCATAGATTCCGCCACGAGCGCAATTGATCAACCGAACGCCCTTTTTTAGGATATTCAGTTGCTTCATCCCAACCAAATATTTCGTTTCGTCTGTCAACGGCGTGTGAACGGTCAGATAGTCAACCCGCGGCAAAAGCTCAGCGATGGAATTGGATTTCTCGACCCCCATCTTGATCGCTTGCTCATCGGACAAGAACGGATCAAAGGCAATTACTCGCATGCCGAATGCCAGCCCGCGCATCGCCACTTCGCGACCGATGCGTCCCATGCCGATCACCCCAAAAGTCTTATCGGCAAGTTGGCTACCCATGAATGACTTGCGGTCCCAACGCCCCTCGCAAAGACTTTGATAAGCCGGTGCAACGGAACGAGAAAGCCCCAGCATCAGCGCGAACGCATGCTCGGCAGTACTGAGTGTATTGCCAGCTGGCGTATTCATAACGACGATGCCGAGACGCGTTGCAGCCGTCTTGTCGATGTTGTCGGTGCCGACTCCAGCTCGAACAATCGCGCGCATCCGTTTGTTGCCTTCCAACGAAGCAGCCGTGATTTTCACTCCGCTTCGAACGATGGCACCATCAAACTCATTGAGCGACTTGCGCAACTCCTCGCCCTTCAGACCCGTTCGAACTTCGTATTCAAACCCCTTTTCAGCGTTTAGAAGATCGAAGCCTTCTTGTGCAATTGGGTCAAGAACTAGAATGCGAAAGGTCATGAATGGATGCCGATAGAAAAGTGGAGTGGAGATGAATTGGGCCGACTAAGCATTCTTGGACGCGAAATCGTCCATGAGTTGAGCCAATGCTTGGACGCCTGCCATGGGCATGGCGTTGTAAATGCTGGCTCGAATGCCGCCGACGCTTCGATGCCCTTTGAGTGAATCGAGACCGAGTGCTTGGGCTTGCGTCAAGAACGCTTTCTCAAGTGCTTCATTCGGAAAGCGGAACGTCGCGTTCATAAGCGAACGGGAAGCCTTTTGCGCATGGGCCAAATACATCCCTGGGTGGCGATCGATCGCATCGTAAACCCATTTGGCTTTCTCTTGATTGATCTGGTGCATCGCTTCAAGTCCACCGATCGATTTCTCCAACCATTCCGTAACCAGTCCAAGGACATAGACTGCAAACGTGGGTGGGGTATTCCACATCGAGTCCTCTTTGGCGTGGTTATTGAAGTTGAGGTAGCCGGGCAAGTTGTCGCTCGAACGAGCCAGCAAATCCTTTCGAATAATCACAACGGTGACACCAGCCGGCCCAGCATTCTTCTGCGCGCAGGCATAAATGAGTCCGTACTTCGATACGTCAATCGGTCGGTGCAAGATGTCGGACGAGCAATCGCAAACCAAAGGGGCTACTGAACTCATGTCGTGCTGAAACTGAACACCTTGGATAGTTTCATTGCTGGTGATATGCACATACGCGGCATCGGGCCGTATATTGAGTTCCGCCTCGTCAGGGACCCGGTCGTAGTTGGTCGCAGCCGAATCATAAATAGCCTCTACGCTGCCTTCGCGTTTTGCCTCTCCAATGGCGTATTTGCCCCACGAACCTGTCAGCACGTATTGAGCCGGACCGGCTTGTCCAAGCAACAGATTCATAGGGATCATGGAAAACTGAAGCCTGGCCCCCCCTTGCAGAAACAAGACATCGTAATCCGACGGGATGCTGAGCAACCGGATCAGGCGTTGCTTGGCCGCTTCCTGGATAGCAATGAATTGCTTGCTGCGGTGGGAAAGTTCCATCACCGAGGCCCTGCAACCGGGCAAGCAAAGCATCTCATCCCGGATGCGTTCAAGAACGGGCACCGGAAGCACGGCCGGACCGGAAGAGAAGTTAAAAAGTCGTTTTTCCATTATTCCCGTGTTATTCAGCGGTCGAAATCGTCGGATGCTCTAGAAACACCAAACATCCCCAGCAGGTTCGGATTTTACGTCTAGAATGCTCCAGGCGGAAGGAGTAATGAAATAGCTCCCTCGCCTAGGTGACCGATTTTTCAGAATGACTCATAACTAGCTAATGTCGCACCGAAGTACACGCCAGGTGGTAGAGGATCTCCGCTTAAACGGACGTCTAATTGAAATAACGGAGCCACTCTCAACCCATTTAGAAATCGCAGAGGTCCAACGCCGTGTTTACGCAGGTGGCGGTCCTGCCATTCTTTTTACTAATCCCATCGGTGGCAAATTCCCGATGGTTAGCAATCTATTTGGTTCGCTGGATCAGGCCAGATTCTTGTTCCGCAAGACCATCGATCGAGTGCGGCGTGCGATCGAGCTCAAAATCGACCCCCAAGAGTTGTTTAAGCGACCATGGCGATACGCGTCTGCACCCTGGACGGCATGGACCATGCTGCCTAAAAGCGTGCGGTCCGGTGCGGTACTACGGCATGAGACCAGGATCGAAGAACTTCCTCAATTGGTATCGTGGCCGGATGACGGCGGCCCCTTTGTTACGCTTCCGCAAGTCCTTAGCCAAGGAGCTTCTTCTTCGCTCATGCAGTGCAATCTTGGCATGTATCGCGTTCAACTTTCAGGCAACGACTACGCAACCAATCAAGAAATCGGCTTGCACTATCAATTGCACCGTGGAATAGGAGTTCATCATCAGCAAGCGATTGCGGATGGACGTCCTTTTCGAGTAGCAATCAGTGTCGGCGGCGCGCCTGCCATGACACTTGCTGCGGTCATGCCATTGCCAGAAGGACTGAGCGAATTGACGTTCGCTGGAGCACTCGCCGGACATCGCATTCCCATGATTACTTCCCGAAATCACGCAGCGCTCTATGCGGATGCGGATTTCGTCATCTATGGCACTATCGATCCAAGCACCATGAAACGAGAGGGGCCGTTTGGAGATCATTTGGGTTACTACGCCAAGGAACACGACTTCCCATGGATGCGAGTCGATAAAGTCTACCATCGAGACGGTGCCGTCTGGCCATTTACGGTCGTTGGCAGACCGCCACAGGAAGACACCACGTTTGGACAGTTGATTCACGAACTGACTGGTCCGATCATCCCGACGGTATTGCCGGGTGTTAAAGCCGTCCACGCGGTGGATGCGGCCGGAGTTCATCCCCTGCTTTTAGCCATCGGTAGTGAACGCTACTCGCCCTATCGAAAACCCGATCGGCCACAAGAATTGCTTACGCAAGCCAATGCGATCCTGGGGCAAGGACAAATGTCGCTCGCCAAGTATTTGATGATCGTTAACTCGCTGGACAACCCTTCGTTGGATATCCACAAAACCGATTCGTTCTTGATTCATTTGCTCGAGCGGATTGACTGGTCACGCGATTTGCATTTCCAAACGCGCACTACGATGGATACGCTTGACTACAGCGGCGATGGATTCAACCAAGGTTCGAAACTCGTAATGGCCGCGAGCGGAATGAAACGATTCGAACTGTCCACCGAGCTGCCAACGTCGTTTTCTTTGCCAGACGGTTTTTGCAATCCTCGATGGTGTTTGCCAGGAGTACTGGCAGTCCAAGGAACAGAAACCAAGGCCCACGCTTCGACGCTCGTGGAGTATTGGGATGGAATGTTCGAATCGATGGGCAATACTTGGAAAAACGATGTGAACTGGTCCGGTATCCGCTTAGTTGTTTTGGTCGACGATTCGGAGTTCACGACTCAGTCGCTAAACAACTTTTTGTGGGTGACATTTACACGCAGCAATCCGGCCCAGGACATCGATGGCGTTGGGGCTTTTACCGAGTACAAGCACTGGGGCTGCCAAGGTCCGCTAGTGATCGACGCCAGAAGGAAACCGCACCATGCGCCACCTCTCATCGAAGACAAAACCGTTACGGCAAAAATTGATGCCTTAGCTGCCAAAGGGGGCTCGATTGCCAAGTATCTGTAGTCCAGCAGCGTCAGACACGTGCCAGTACATCGCGAATGACCTTGCCATGAACATCCGTCAAACGTCGTTCGATGCCGTTGTGATAAAATGTCAATCGTTCGTGATCCAAACCAAGCAAGTGCAGAATCGTTGCATGAAAATCGTATACGGTTGCGATCCCCTCGACAGCCTTGTAACCGAACTCATCCGTCGCTCCGTAGGTAAACGGCGCTTTGACACCAGCACCAGCCAACCAAGCGGTGAAACCAGCAGGGTTATGATCGCGGCCACTGGCTCCCGCTTGAAACGTCGGCATCCGACCAAACTCCGTACACCACACCACCAGCGTCTCTTTGAGCAAACCTCGTTGCTTGAGGTCGCGAAGTAAAGCGGCCGTCGGTTGATCCAGTACAGGCCCATGCTTGCTGTACTGTTCATGAAGCTGTTTGTGTCCGTCCCAGTTGCTTACCCCTTCCCCGCCAGTTTGATACGCACCGTTGAACAACTGCACGAAACGCACCCCCTTCTCAATAAGCCTTCGAGCCAAGATGCAGTTGCGTGCGAACTTGCCTTTCAAGTCGTTCGAAACATCATCGGCACCATACATCTTCAAGGTGCCCGATGTCTCGCTGGATAGATCCGTTACCTCGGGGACACTCAACTGCATGCGAGCGGCTAGTTCGTAGCTTGATATCCTCGCTGCAAGTTCGCTATCGCCAGGGAATTCGGCCAAGTGTCTGCGATTCAGCTGCTGAAGAAAATCCCGCGTCGCTCGATCCGTTGCGGAGGTAATGCCAACCGGTCTCTCGAGATTTCGAAGCGGTTTTGCTGCGTTGAAATCCGTTCCTTGATAAGCAGCAGGAAGGAAACCACATCCCCAATTGTTGACACTCGACTGAGGGGTACCTCGCGGATCTGGTATCGCGACATACGATGGCAACTCCTGATTGTCAGTCCCTAGAGCCCAAGTTACCCAAGCCCCCATGCTTGGAAATCCATCCAGCGTGAATCCAGTCGACATGAAGTTTTCGCCTGGACCATGCGTATTCGTTTTACCCGTTAGTGAATGGATAAAACACATCTCGTCCGCCAATTCGCCCATCATCGGTACCAGATCCGAAATCATCTTGCCACATTCTCCACGCGGCTTAAACTCCCATGGACTTTTCGTGAGATTGCCTTGCTTGCCTTGAAATGTCACAAGCCCATCCGCACCGGGCATGGGCTCGCCATGGCGTTTGATCAGTTCCGGTTTGTAGTCAAAAGTATCGAGCTGACTGCAGGCTCCAGCGCAAAAAATCATAAGCACATTCTTTGCCTTGGCCTCGAAGTGCGAGGGCCGGGATGCGAATGGCTGGGCTGGATCGATTTGCGGCCGAAGCGGGTTTTTGTCGTTCGCCAACAGCCCATCTCGATGGAGCAAGCTGGCAAGCGCAATGCCACTTAAGCCATTGGAAGTTTGTCCAAGGAATCGGCGCCGATCAAGCATGAGCTATTCACGGCGGAGACCGCCGTGCCAAATTGGACTAAGGGATAAAAACAAACTCATTGGCGTTAAACAGCGCTCGTGCAAACGGAAGCCAACCGTGTTGCATCACGAACTGCCGTGCCTGCCCCAGCTCTTGTTCATCCGCGTTTCGACCAAAACAAATCATGTAGGCTAAACCAATCTTCTCATCCGTCAATTCGCATTCGCGATTTAAGCGTTCGTGCAAAAATTCCGCTTGCTGCATTACGAAGCCACTGTTCAACAAATTCAACGCTTGCAATGGTGTCGTGGATCGGCTTCGTTTGGGTGTCATTTGACTGCCGTCCGGGCAATCAAAAACTCCGAAAATCGAGTCCTTTTCCTGTCGAACCTTGGTCATGTAGATCATCCGTCGCCAATCCGTTGGCCCGTAATCCTTCTTTGGAAAGTAGTGACGAACATTCTCCATGGCTATTTCAAAAGCGCTAAATCCTGGCCCACCCACGGTCAAATCCAGCTTGCCAGCCGCAGCCAATATGCAATCGCGTATCCCTTCCGCTTCCAAACGTCGAGGTGGAAATCGCCATAACAAACGCGACGCGGCATCCACTCGCATCGCTTCCTCGTGTGGGCGGCTGTCTTGTTGCCAAGTCTTCGAACTCAAAATCAAGCGATGCATTTTCTTCAAGGACCATCCTTGATCCACCAATTCACTTGCCAGCCAGTCCAATAGCAGCGGATGGCTTGGGGGTGTGCCATTCCTTCCGAAATCAGAGGGGGTATCGACAATACCCACCCCGAAATGGAACTGCCAAAGTCGATTGACCATTACGCGAGCCGTTAATGGATTATCGGAACTGGCGATCCAATTCGCTATGGCAACCCGCCGTTGCTGCTCAGGTGCATCACTCGCCAATCTCAAAGTCGTGAGCGTATCGATGGCGCCCGGTGCAACTTGTTCACGCGGGGTGGTGGGGTCGCCACGATACATTCGATGCGTGGTTGGAGGTTGAAAAAAAGTTCCTGTGTAGACTTTGGTGGATGCCATTAGCTCCTCCTTTTCTTTGTCGAGCGTCTGAAGAAGCTTCAGCGACTTTTTCGCCAAATTCGCTTCGTCATCAGGAAGGCCCTTCAATTCATAAGGACTCTCGAGAGCCTTGCCTTTGACCAGCGGCAGTCGATCGGCCGAACTAGCAACCAAGTTCCAATTCGCTCCATCCGAGGAAATCTCAATTTTGTATTCGGTCGCTACCCGATCTGCGTATCGTCCTCGCTGATCCCTACTCCAAACGATGCGGTCGATTCTGTACGGCTGCGGAAGTTCGATCTGAGCCCAACTTCCAGCAACGGTATTGGCTATCCAACTTTGCGGGTTGCCGAATTGGCCATCGTTCAAATGCACGAGCTTGTGAAGTGGATGCTCCAGATTGCCGGAGGAAGACGCGATTCCGCCATTCGAACTGAGGGCGATGTTTTGCTCTCCGGAAAATACTTGCAATTCATCGATACACGGCTCGCCACTGTTCGTTGCGTCAATCGTGAATCGTACGAATTTCGCTTCCACCGGCGAAAACCTTTCTATGTTTTCGACCGCATTGACCGGCTCACGTATTCCGTTCGTACGCGTGTATTTCGCAAGTGACTTACGCAGTTGCTGAATCTGCGCTTCGATCGCATCTGCCTTTGCTTTGTTCTCCGGACTCGGAGGCATGGCCCGATCGCCGTGTTCCACTCCGGCAAAGACGGCCTGCATGGCATAGTAGTCCGATTGCGATATCGGATCGAATTTGTGATTGTGACAGCGAGCGCAACCTGTAGTTAATCCTAAAAACGCCGTTCCAGTCGTATTCACGATGTCAGCCAACTCATCTTGACGCTGCATGAGCCCTAGCAAAGCATCTTGGCCTTTGACGATATCGTTGGGGCCAGCTACGAGAAAACCTGTTCCAATCGGTTCGCCAAATGCGTCTCCCGCGATCTGCTGCTGAATGAACTGATCGTACGGCTTGTCCGTGTTGAAAGCGTCGATGACCCAATCGCGATACGGATAAGCGTTGGTGCGTTCTCGGTTTGTCTCAAAACCATTGGTTTCACCGAATCGGACCAGGTCCAACCAGTGCGAAGCCAAGCGCTCGCCGTATCGCGGGCTCTCAAGGACTTGATCTAACAATCGTTCCCATGCGTCGGGCCTATTATCATGAACGAAGGACTCAACTTGCCGCTGGGTAGGAGCCAGTCCATGCATCACCAGATAAAGGCGTCGGATCAACCTGGGTTTGTCTGCCGACGCCGACATTCTTAAACCCGCATCGCTCAGCTTGTTTCCGATGAACGCATCGATTGGATTGGCAAAAGCGGTTTCTGGAACGCTTGGCCGTTTTACCGGCTGAAAGGACCAGAGATCAATGGTCCTGTCGGATAGAATATCGCGAGGGGCTTTCCATATGGACTCGGTATCGATCCAAGTACGCAGAAGTTCAACCGACTCGACCGGAAGCGGTTCGGCATCCGGTGGCATACGAAGTTTGGCATCCGTATTGATTATTCGTTCCATCAAGTGACTGCGTTGGCTATTGCCAGGCACGATCACCGGCTCGCCTGAATTGCCACCTCGCAGGGCTGCCACCATCGAATCCAAACGAAGCTTGGATTCCTGAGAGTCGGGGCCATGGCACTGAATGCAATGTTCCTTGAGGACTGGGAGGACGTCCCGTTCGAAGAGCAAATCGGCAGCCGACGCATCGGCTGTCGAACCAGCGAAAACAAGAAACAGACATAGCAAACATCGAGCAATCATAGGTTGGTTATTTAGTACAAGGTCGCTGACCCGTGTAGAAGTTTGTCGCCTTTTGCTCCGCAAAAGTGTGTTAACGAGGCGCACTTTCGCGGAGCGAAAGGCGACAATAATAGAATCACAACCTAGGAGTGCCGAGCTACACTAAAGATTCATCCAAGGCCTTTATCCAAGGCCTTTATCCATGGCCCAATGTAGGCGCCATGATCGTGATACGTTCGACCACTGAACATGTGCCGATCAATTACACATGCCTCATTGACGTAAATACCACCACAAACCTCCAAATCAAACTTGCACTTGGCTACGGTGGCCATTCGCAAACCTTGGACAATTCCGGCTCGAGCTGGAATCTCGACTCCATGACATACGCTTGCACAAGGTTTCTTGTTTTCCCAGAACCAGCGCGTGATTCGCAGCAAATCCTCGTCCTCGCGAATGTATTCCGGTGCGCGTCCGCCGCTAAAAAAGATACCTGCGTACTCTTCCGGTTTGATGTCCTTAAAGGCGATATCAGCCTCGATGGTATACCCCTCCCATTCCTTGGTGATCGTCCAGCCTGGCTTGACTTCATGCAACACCATCTGATAACGCCGCTTCTCCGGAGCTGCCACAACTGGCTTGTAGCCCCCCTCGATCAGCCGATAATAGGGATACAGAGTGTCGACTGTTTCTGTAGCGTCGCCGACAATGATTAAGACTTTGGGTTGGGACACGGTATTGGCCTGTGTTTGTAGTTGAAGTACTGAAGTTGTTTCGGATTCTCCCGTTGCCGAGGCAGCGTGGCCGGCAAGCAGCACGGCGGAGACAGCCGTAGAATTCGCCATAAATTGTCTTCGATCGATTTCCATGGTTTGTTTTCTTGCTAGACCTTCCGAAGCAGTGCGTCGAGGATATTTCGAGAACGATTTATTTCGACCGTTACATCCTCGACCTTTTCGAGAATCGGTATGCCTCTCGGAAAGGGATGCATAAAGATAGAAGTCCAACCTTGAAAGCGATTCGACTTGAGCACACTCAAGAGTGGACCGAAATCCAGTTTGCCACGACCAGGCATTTGGAGCAGCTCTTGCTCCTTGGGCAATTGCTTCATGCATCCGTCGCCATGCTGCCAAGCATAAAAAACTTCCATGGCAGGCATCAGATCTTGCATTAGCGACGCCAAAACCTTTTCGTCTTGCGGCAAATGGTATGGGGCCATCGCAATCGCCAAGTGCTTGGACGGACGCAGTTCCGCCAAGTAACGCAGAGAATCCGGAGAATCTATCAGATTGTTTGCATGATTCTCAATCGCGATGGTTACTCCTGTTTCTTCCGCGACCGCGATATGGGGTTTCATTTGCTCGATAAACGCAGCAACGGCTTTTTTGAGTTCCGATCCTTTTCGGTCTGTCGGGCCGATCCCCCCAGTGACGATCGTTTTGCAGCCAAGTCGTTTTGCGAGTCTCATCTCCTCCTGCAGCCCTAACGGCCCAAGTTTGTATTGCGTAATGCATCCTAGAGTCACATGATGTTGCTGCAGGAGATCTGCAAATTTCTCTTCACCCAATTCTTCCAATTGCTCTCTTTGATTGCCGTGAACCTTTGGCCAAATATCAATTGCCGAACTGCCTAGCTTCGGCACTTCGGGAAGAATCATTGCAATCTCGGTATAACCATATAGGCACGAAGCCACCAGATACTTCAATTGAAATTCGCTGGACTGCTCTGCAAGGGTCCATTGGCAAGGAATACTGCTGGCTACTGCCATGGAGGAAATGGCTTGCAACCAATATCTTCGGTCGTAACTTACAGATTCTTTCATGCGTTGGTCTCGTAACCTTTGCGTTGATCCCGACGAAGCCTTCGGTTCGCTTCCGCATCGTTTACAAATGTCTCCTCCACTGGATTCCACTGGAGTGCCCTTCCCAATCGCATCGAGATATTGCCAAGATGGCACGAGGACACGGTCCGATGTTGATTGTGGACGTCCGAGATCGGCAATCGTCTTGATTGGATGCAATCGAAAAAGTTCCCCATGTGGTTGACGATCGCATCCAATTTGCCGGCTCGAGGCGGACGCTGGAGATTGTCAAAGTCGTACACACTCCAGGCTTCGCGAGGCAAGGGACGTTTCGACAATTCCTCGACGGGTGCGCCTGTGATCTTGCCGCGATTGACAAAGATTCGACCTGCATCCCCGGTAAACAAGATTCCGTTCTCGCCCGTATCCTTGACCGTCATGGTCACACCGTTGGCGTATTCGTAGACCACCTCGAAATCGGTTGCGACGTTGAAACCGTTTTCGACGTTGGGGAATTTGGCTTTCCCTGAAATTGCGATCGGGTTGTCGTTGATTGCCCACTGTGCGATATCGATGTGATGCGCGCCCCAGTCGGTCATTTGCCCGCCCGAGTATTCGTACCACCAACGGAACGTGTAGTGCGATCGCTCCTCGATGTAGGGAACACTGGGCGTTTGGCCTTGCCAAAGTTCCCAATTCAAATGCTTGGGCGGTTTGGTAGGCGTGAAGGATTGGCTGGTAACATTTTTGCCAAGAACCACATCCACCGTCTTGAGTTTACCGATGCGACCGGATCTGACCATCTCTACTGCAAGCCGAAATCGATCATCGCTTCGCTGCCAGGATCCAACTTGAACCACGCGACCGGTTTCTTTGACGACTTTGCTTAACTGCTGTCCCTCTTCGATGGTTAGCGTCAACGGTTTCTCGCAATAGACGTCTTTGCCGGCTCGGCACGCATCGATCACCATTTTCGTGTGCCAATGATCCGGAGCGCCGATCGTTACGACATCGACGTTTTTCTTGGCTAGCAGCTCTCGGTAATCCTCGCAGCTAAAGGGTGTGCTTCCAAAGGACGCTTTGGCTTGATCGCAGACGTTTTTATCCACATCGCAGACCGCTACGATGTCGCCGTACAT